>DAOVTM010000025.1 GCA_030633145.1 Desulfobulbaceae bacterium | reverse complement strand
TCAAGTCCGGGCAGACAACGGCTGAGGTTCACAACGAAATATGGCATACCATTACCGGTGGCGGCACCTGGAGGGGTATTCTTGTCAACAGTAGAAAAGACGGTACTGTGTATCATGAGGGCAATACTATTTGTCCGCTTTATGACAACAGCGGCCATATAAGTCATTTTCTGGCTATTAAAAATGATGTCACTGACCGGCTTGCAATGGCAAAGGAAGTGGAGCAGCAGATGCAGCTGGCCCGGAAAAAGGCTGAACAGGCCAATCAGGCAAAGAGTGATTTTCTTGCCAACATGAGTCATGAGATTCGTACTCCCATGAATTCCATTATCGGTATGAGCCGTCTGGCTCTGGATACCCGTCTTGATAAGGAACAGAATCATTATATTGACACCGTACTCCATTCCGCAGAGTATCTTCTCAGCCTGATAAACGATATTCTTGATTTTTCAAAAATTGAATCCGGTCAGTTTGCACTGAACCAGCATCCATTGCAACCAGCGCAAACTCTGGCAGGTATTGCCCGTACCATGGAAGCTCTGGCCGAGGAAAAGGGTCTGACTCTAGACTATAGTGTAGGTCAAGGGGTACCTGAGTTTGTATCCGGGGATGATGCAAGGCTGCGTCAAATTCTCTTGAATCTGGTGAGTAATGCGCTTAAATTTACAGCTGCAGGCCGGGTGTCCATGCGTTGCACAGTGGAGGAAAAAAAGAAGGATACAATAGTTCTCAGCTTTCAGATCAGTGATACCGGCATGGGGATTGCTTCGGAAAAACTGAAAGACGTTTTTGAGGAGTTTACCCAGGCAGACAACAGTGTTACCAGAGATTTTGGCGGCACCGGCCTGGGTCTTTCCATCTGCCGGAAACTCTGCCGCCTGATGGGCGGTGATATCCGGGTTGAGAGTACGCCTGGTCATGGCAGCAGTTTTACCTTTACGGCTCAGTTTGATACTGTTGCTGAACAGAAATCAGTTCAGAATAGTGCTTTGTCTCCTGCTCTGGATAGCACCACCCCTGTGTTTATGACCGGCTTGCGTATTCTTCTTGTTGATGATAATGAGGCCAACCGTTTTCTTGCCATGGCATTGTTCAAGAGGGACGATCATCAGGTTGTAGAGGTTGAAAATGGTCTGGAAGTTCTGAAAATATTGCTGGAACATCATTTTGATGTTATCCTCATGGATGTGCAGATGCCGGTAATGGATGGTCTTACTGCAACAAAAATTATCCGTGCCAGTGAAGAGGGAAAGGCTGTGGAACATTCTGCGGTTGTAAGTGAGGAGCTGATTCAGGCTTTGCATCTCCGGCTGAACAGCGGTCATATTTCTATTATCGCCCTGACTGCCCATGCTATGAAAGAAGACCAGCAACGCTGTCTTGATGCGGGTATGGATGGATATGCTGTCAAACCATTTAAGGCTACAGATATTTATCATGCTATACGTAATGCTGAAGCAAAGTACTGTTCTTGAATCGGAAAATAATGGTTTTGAAATCTAATAATGACAGCAAAAGGGTGGAGAGTGAAAAAGCTCCATTGATGCAGCAGGTCGAGATACGATCAGTACCCTGTATTTTGGTTGTTGACGATAGTCCCAGTGTCCTTAAACTGCTTCAAACCATTCTTGTCCGTCATGAGTATGATGTTCATACCCTTGTTGATTCAACCACTGCTTTGACCATGACGTACAAGCTCCTGCCAGATCTTATCCTGCTGGATGTTGACATGCCGGAAATGAATGGTTTTGAGGTTTGCAGCCAGCTAAAAGCAGAACCGGCTTTATGCGAAATTCCAGTGATTTTTCTCACTGGCAGGAGTGATCTGGCAGACAAGGTGCATGGGTTCAAAGTCGGAGGCAGTGATTTTCTTGTTAAACCAGCTGCTCCGGCAGAATTGCTTGCCAGGGTATCAACTCATGTAGAACTTCGCCAAGCCCAGTTGGAACTGGCGAACAAGAATATCCTCCTTAAAGAACAATTTGTTGAGATTGAGCAAGCCAATATAGCCCTGCTGGAAAGAGAAGCAGATCTTCTCCTGGCTCATACGGTGTTTGAAAACAGTTCTGAAGCGGTGATGGTCAGTGATGCTGATAATAAAATAATCATGATTAATCCGGCGTTTGAAAAGGTTACAGGGTATGAGCGTAAAGACGTTATTGGTCAGGATCCCTCTATTCTCAAATCCGGTCATCACGATAAGGCATTTTATCAAACGCTATGGAAGCAACTGGTTGAAAAAAATACCTGGCAGGGTGAAATATGGAATCGCCGTCGCAATGGTGAATTGTATCCCCAGTGGATATCCATTGCTATAATTAGAAATCAAGAAAATAATATTATTAACTATGTAGCTGTATTTTCTGATATTACAGAACGTAAAAAGGCAGAGGATATCCTTCGTCATCAGGCCATGCATGATCCCCTTACCGGGCTTCCCAACCGGGTTATGTTTGATAAGCATCTGCGGACTTCTCTTGCCAGAGCAAGACGGTATAACACTTTGTTTGGCCTGCTCTATATTGACCTGGACGGTTTCAAAGAGATTAATGACAACCTGGGACATATATTTGGCGATAAGATCTTGCAGCTGGTCGGCACAGGACTGAGAGATTGCGTACGTGAAGAAGACACGGTTGCCAGGCTTGGTGGTGATGAGTTTGCCGCAATTCTTGGAGATGTTCAGAATAGAGAAGAGGTCGTACGCACTGCTGAACGGATTCTTTCCTGTTTCAAAAAAACTGACTGCCCGACCGGGAAATTGATTCTATCTGCCAGTATAGGCATTTCCATATTTCCCGACCATGGAGACGATGCAGAGGAGTTACTGCGACGTGCCGATGATGCCATGTACACCGCTAAAAGACTTGGAAAGGGGCGATGTTATTGTTCGGATTAACAGACAATATTTAAGGAAGATAGCTTATGAGTGATATAACGCACCATACACAAAAAAACCATGCAGAACAGTTGCTGCTTGTGGATGATGATCCGGCACAACTCTTACTGCTGAGTCTCAGTCTTCAGGATGAAGGCTATACTATTATCACAGCGGAAAACGGCAGGGAAGCACTCAAGATCTGGGACAATAATCCGAATCTGCAGATGATAATAACCGATCTGTCCATGCCGGAAATGGATGGTTTTGAATTGATTAAGGAGATCCGAGAGAGGCAGATACGGTATATGTATTTAATTGTTCTCACCGGATTAGGAGATAAGGAGTCTGTAGTCAAGGCATTGTCCCTGGGTGCGGATGATTATATCTCCAAACCCGCTATGCCTGAAGAACTCAAGCTGCGTACCACCAGCGGGTTTCGCCTCCTTCAGCTGGAGGGAACAGAAGAGCTTATCTTGGCCATGGCCAAGCTGTCGGAGTACCGTAGTGAAGAAACCGGTTTTCATTTGGAGCGGGTACAGCATTATACCCGTATCCTGGCAAGGGATCTTGTTGAAAACTATCCTGAATTAAATATCAGTATGAACGGTGCTGAAGATATAGCCAGGGTCAGCCCGCTCCATGATATCGGCAAGGTGGCAATACCTGATAGTATCCTCCACAAACCAGGTCGGCTCACTGTTGAAGAGTTCGAGGAAATCAAGACCCATACCACCATCGGCGGCGAACTGCTGCAGGATATTTATAACAAGACCGGCCTGGGCAGTATTAAAACCGCAGCTGACATCGCCTTTTGCCACCATGAACACTTTAACGGCAACGGATATCCCCGGGCACTGAAGGGGGAGGCCATTCCAATAGCTGCTCGTATCATGGCCCTGGCCGATATTTATGATGCCTTGACCAGCGAGCGCAGTTATAAACATGCCATGAGCCATGCGGATGCTAAACGGTTAATTATGGTTGAGCGGGGAAATCAACTTGACCCCAGAGTCATTGATGCCTTTGTCAGACAAGAGGATCTCTGGCAGGCAGTGGCGGAACGGTTTACCGATTCAGCGGTTCAGTGAACATGATTTCCCTCGTGAGTACGCTCTGTTGCGCATTGCTCTGTTTGCTTTACCTGTTGTTGCGCTGTTTTGCTCAACGGAGAAAAGAGCAGCAGCAACTCTTCCTGTTTTCCAAGGTGGTGGAGCAGAGTGCCAGCGGGATCGCTATCACTGATCCTGCGGGCAAGATTATCCATACCAATCCATTTTTCAGTGAAATAACCGGATATAGTGCAGCTGAAGTGTTGGGAAAGAGTCCCAGTATGCTCAAGTCCGGCAAAACTGATGCTGCGGTGTATAATGAATTACGGCAGACTCTCGACAAGGGAGGTACCTGGAAAGGGATTTTGATTAACAGGCGCAAGGACGGAAGTGAGTATTATGAAGGCAATACTATCTGTCCTCTCTACGATGACAGTGGAGCCATAAGCCATTATATGGCCATTAAAAATGATGTCACCCACCGGATTGAACTGGAGAACCAGTTCAATGCGGGGATCATGCGAGCCATGGAGAGTGCTGAACAGGCCAACCAGGTCAAGAGTGATTTCCTGACCAATATGAGCCATGAGATCCGTACTCCCATGAACGCCATTATCGGCATGAGCCGCCTGGCTCTGGACACCCGCCTGGATAAGGAGCAGTACCATTATATAGAGACGGTTCTCTCTTCTTCTGAATTTCTTCTCAGCCTTATCAACGACATTCTCGACGTTTCAAAGATGGAGTCGGGTCATTTTGAGCTGGTGATTGCTCCTTTTGCTGTTGCCGGGCTGCTGGATGAGGTCATTGAAAGCCTTTCGTTTCAGACCCATGATAAGGGCATTTCCCTCTCTTGCGTGGTTGAGGATAATGTCCCTCTGCAGGTTGGCGGAGATGAAAACCGGCTGCGGCAGATTCTTTTTAATCTGATGAATAACGCGGTTAAGTTTACTGAGCATGGCTTTGTGGTACTTCATTGCGCGGCACCTGAACGGGAAGCAGCAGAAGGTAAGACTGCGCTCAATTTCATGATAGAGGACAGCGGAATAGGGATTGCCCCTGACAAACAGGAGCTTATCTTTGAAAAGTTCACCCAGGTTGACACCTCATCCACCAGGGCATTTGAAGGAACCGGCCTGGGGCTTGCCATAAGTCAACAGCTCTGCGGCTGGATGGGGGGCAAGATCACGGTTGCCAGCGTGCTGGGACAGGGCAGCACCTTTTCTTTTACTGTTCTTTTAGACAAGGTTTCCTCCGGCGATACCTCTTTTGCCATTGAAGGCATAAAAAGCAAGCTGGAAGAGTTCAGGGGAATGCGTATCCTGCTGGTGGATGACAACAAGGCCAATCTATTTCTTGCAAGGGCCCTGTTTGAAAAGGATAACCACCAGGTAGAGGAGGTGGTAAACGGTCTTGAGTGTCTGGAGATTCTGAGCGAACGTCACTTTGATCTTATCCTGCTGGATATACAGATGCCGGTCATGGGCGGGATTACCACTATCGAGATTATCAGGGGGTGTGAAGAGGGTAGGGAGCTGCCATCTAAGGTAATAGTATCGAGTGAACTGACCGCAGCTCTGCGCCTGACCCTTGCTGGTGGGCATATACCGGTTATAGCTCTGACTGCCCATGTGCGTGACGAAGACAGGCAGTGCTGTCTTGACGCAGGTATGGATGGGTTTGTCAGCAAGCCCTTTCATACCTCTGATGTGTATCGCTGTATCCTGGGATCGGATTAATGGTCTGAACAGGGGAGGCTGGGAAGAAAATAAACACAAAAGAAAACAATGGTTGATCTTGAACATCGAAAGGACGAAGATATGGATACAAAGGATACTGTAGAAAGTGAGCAGATGTTTGCGGCTGTGGCGCAGCATCTCATGAAGCAGTATAACCTTACAGCGAATCAGGTGACCCAAATGGTTCATCTTTCGATCCAGACCTTGAAGGGGAGTCTTGCAGTTGCCGACCAGGCCTGTCAGGATGGCGACATTGGCGAACTTGCAGATGCCGCCCATAAAATTAAGGGGGTTCTGCTCAGTCTCGGCCTTGACCGTCAGGTGGAAATGGCCAGGGGGATCGAGGTCAGCGGCAAGGCTGGTCGTAAGGTTGATTACCCGGCAATGATCGCTGAGTTGCAGGAGAGTGTGTACCCCCTGATATCGAGCGAGATTGACAACAGCCAGTGAAGATATATTGTCTTAAAGTGAGTTGGTTAGAGTATATCCAGACATCGTAAACATGCTTTAAATTCGTGTTGATTATTGGACACTTTACAGGGGCAACACAGTGGTTTTGAGTTATGAGTATTGAGAAGAAGCCTTGCGAATTCTCATTCCTCATCTCTCACAACTCACAACTCATAACTCAGACCGACTAATGTTCATATATCAGCAAACATATTGAAAACAGGACTATTTTTGCATTTCTCGTGTTTGTTTTTACGAGGTCTGATATCATTGTTGACAGTCCAGCAGCAGGGAGAACAGAATGGAAGTAATTTTTTGTGAAGAATGCGGTGGCAAAAATCTGGTAGCTGAGGAGTTGCTCGAAAAGATAGAGCAGGAGCCTCTTCTTTGTCAGATTTGCGGGGTAGAGATGTCGGAGGAGTCCATTATTTCTTACATGCGCTCCACCGGCACCACAAATACCCTCCAGTATCATCTGCTCTTTATTGATGATGACCTTTTTCATCTCCAGCTGATGAAGTCCAGCCTGGAAAAGGAATATACCGTGTCCATTGCCTCCACCGGAATGCATGGTATTGAGCTGGCTGCGGAACATCAGCCGGATCTCATCCTCCTGGATGTAGTCATGCCCCACATGGACGGACATGAGGTGTGCAGGCAGCTCAAGCAGAATCCTGAAACCAGGAAGATTCCGGTCATCTTTGTGTCGGCCATGGAGGGGGACAATGATGAATACCTGGGATTTACCCTGGGTGCGGTTGACTATCTGAGTAAACCTATTAACCTGCAGATCCTCAACGCCAGGATCGGTGTTCAGATCCGCTTGAAGCAGTTACTGGAGAAACAGGAGGTTCGGTCAGATCAACTGATACAGTCTTTCCATGAGAGTAACCTCAAGGCTGAGGCTATGCATGAAAAAATGTATCGGGAACGAAATGATTTTTCTTCGATATTAGATTATATACCGGAGCAAATAACCATTGAAGATTTAGAAAAACGTATAATCTGGGCAAACAGGGCAGCCCTGAAGGCCACGGGCAAGAGTTTGTCACAGGTTTCCGGTCTTCATTGCCATGAGGTTTTCTGCTCTTCGGATACTACCTGCGCCAGTTGTCCTTTTGCCGATGCGTCCATGGACAACATGTTTGTGCCTATCCCATTGGATTCTGCGCAGGAGGACAGTGATTATTTCCAGACGCATATACCCTTTTTTGATGACGAGGGAGAGTTTACCGGTCAGGCTCATATAGTTGTGAAAGATGTAAAGAAAATATCTGGAGGAGACGCAAATAATGGGATACCGGCAGAAATCGGTGAGTATCTATTTCAGCAACGCGATGCCATGCAGAAGAGCATCTCGACCATTCTTTTCGGAGTGGACGCTCTTATCAGTTCCTGCCGCGGAGACAGGGAATTAGTTACAATGGGTCGTGTTATAATCGGGGGCGCAGAAAAACTTGATGAGATGATGCGGGCTCTGTTCAAATTACAGGAGAAGTAAACGGTAAAATACTTATGAAGACTGTCTTAATTGTTGACGATGATCTCGGCTTTCAACGACTGCTGGGGATCAGCCTGAAAAAGTACAAGAGCGAGTTTTCGGTCACCCTTGCCAATAATGGCGAGGAGGCGATCTCCATTATGGAGAGAATACCCGTTGACCTGCTGGTAACCGATATTCAGATGCCCAAGGTTGACGGTTTGGCCCTGATGGCTCATATCAATGATGCGCACCCGTCACTTCCCTGTGTGATTATGACTGCCCACTCCACCCCGGCGATAGAAGAGCAGTTTGCGCAAGGAGGGCAGCAGCTGCTGAAAAAGCCGTTTACCGTTGGCACCCTGCTCAAGGCGATTCGCACCGCACTCAAGCCACCTAGTTCACCGGAGGGGAGAGTAAGCGGCATTTCAGTGGCCAATTTCTTGCAGATGATTAATCTGGAGCAGAAAACCTGTCTCTTGGAAGTAACCTCTAAATCAGGAGACAAGGGGTTCTTTTATCTTGAAGAGGGAGAAGTCTTTGATGCAGTCTTCCAGGGATTCCGTGGCGAGGAGGCTGCCTTTGCCCTGATCGCACAGGATGGAGCCGGGATCAGCTTTACTGATACTTCTGCCCGCAAGGTCAAAAAACGGGTTAAGATCGGGATGATGGGGTTGATTATGGAGGCCATGGCGCGCAAGGATGAAGATGAGGGATGACACTACGCCTTCATATTCCCGCCATCCCTGATCCACCGCTTTTTTGACCACCTGCCAGCAGCTTTTTCTGGGCTTCTTCCTCTTCTATTTCTATCTCGGCGGCAGCTCCTGCCACCAGAGCCTCTTTCTGGACAGCATCCAGGTGGGCATTCTTCATAGTATCTGGAAGTTCCACAATTACCTTACGATGGGCGTAAAAAATCCCCTTGGCATTGAGGGCCTCGGTAATAAGCCGATAGGCCTCCCTGCGGATGACAAAATGGGTTCCTGGTTGAGCCTTGAACTTGACCCGGATGGTCATCACCGAGCCGGTAATTTCCCTGACACCGGCGGATTTAACCGGGTTGATAAAGTCCTCTTTAAATTGTTCCTCCTCCATCATTGCCTTGCCCACTCTCTTGATGATCTTACGTATTTTTTCCACATCCGCATCATAGGGAAAGTCCAGGTTGAACTTGACAATGATGCCTCCACGCATAAAATTGTTAATTGAACCAAGATCAGAATGGGGGACAATCTGCAGCATTCCCCGGTGGTGGCGCAGCATCACATTACGCAGGGTTATGGACTCCACTGCCCCGGACACAGAACCGGCTTGGATATATTCGCCCACCCGGAAGGCATCGTCCAGGAGATAGAAAAAGCCTGAAAAAATATCACTGACCAGTTTTTGGGCTCCAAAACCGACAGCCAGCCCAACAACACCGGCACCTGCCAGCAGCGGCCCGATGTTCACTCCCAGGGAGGAAAGCACCACCAGGGTAACCATTACCAGCAGGATGGAGGCAATGACCTTTCGCAGCAGGGGCAGAAGGGTAAAACCGCGTCCCCGCTGGGCTGCACCGCCAAACTCATCATCGCCAGCCTCTTCCTCTTTATCAGGGGCATCCTCTGCAATTTTTTCCTCGATATATCTGGAGGCAAAACGCCAGGCAGCAAGCCCCAGAGCCATGGTAATGAGAGACTCAAAAATTGCCCCGGCAATATTGGTTGCATAAGGAAGCTCGAATCCCCAGAGACTGAGAACCCAGATCAACAGGGCAGCAAGGACAAAGAGGCGCACCAGGCGGCCTCCAGTGACGAGAAACTTCCGCTCTCGTTTTTCATTCTCGGCGAGTTGTTCAAGCATCTCCTCGTCTGCATCTTCTTTTGCTTCAGGATTATATATCTTCAGGCCAAGTACGGTTGCCCGTACCACCCATTGTCCGACCCAGTCAAAGAGGACATAGAGGGGGAGGATCAGGAGGCTGAGGAGAAAAGCCGAGTTTTCTCGTTCTATCCCGGATAGCTGGTCATTGAGGAGGATCAGCCAGACAATGAAAAAATACAACAGGGTTGGCACATGCCAGAACCGGGCAAACTGTTCAACGATCCAGTTCCGGGTTTCGTATTCATCGCTATGGGCCAGGATACGCTTTTGCACCGTGTTTCGAATACGGAGAATGCCCAGGATAATTAAACCAATGAGAGTTGTGGCAGTGCAAATGATCAGCAGCGGTAAGGTCGGGCGGCCCAGTTGCAGCTCCATCAGCATGGCAAGGAAGAGGATGACTCCATAGGTGTAGCTGCAAAACAGGACAGTTGCACGGTAGAGTGAGACTGCACTGGCATCATCCACAGAAAAGAGGCGCAGCTGACTCATTTGGGGGGCAAAGAGTATTGTCGCGCATTGAGAGCAGACTCGAAAAAAGACAACAGTGGATAAGATGGCCATAAAAAAATAGCGAACCGGGGCGTGATCCGATGCGGGCAGGAAAGAGAAGAGGAGAACCGCACCAATAGAGAAAATCAGGATATGGATAAAGGAGGGGATTGCCCGCATAATTCCGGCCACAAAGCGCATGGCACCGTCCATATCCGGGATTGCCTTTTCACTAAACTGTTTACTGAAGTCCGCAGTCAATCGCCGAGTGAGATATTCGGCCAAAAAAGCCCCGCCGAAAACAACTGACAGCAGGACAACAGTGAGCAGGAAACCGGGAATTGAGCCGTTGCCGATGTTGCGGACAACAGCAATACAATCAGACGGGATACTCGCCAGCCCGGTAAAGAGACCCGGTTTGTCCTGATCTGTGTCATTTGGGTCGAGAAGATGGAGAATGGCTCTGGATGTATGCACAATGCCGCCACCGGGTTCTGTTATTGTCTGCTCTGCTGTCGCGTTTGCGGTGAGTTCGTTGATCAGCAGGGTGCGAACCTGTTCATCGCTGAGTTTGGCAAGGATAGAATCCACCTGCTCTGGGGGGACATTGGCAAGGGGTGTTTTGATTGCATCGTCCAGTTGGGCAGCGTATCCTTGACCAGACAGTTGAATAAAAAAGATGGTGAAGAGGAAGAGAAGAGAAAAACAGGTTGTTGAAATTTTCATCATAATAAAATTAATTGAAATTTTGTGATTTTCTAGTGATTTTTGCTATTATTCATTTACCAGGCAAGGTCTTAGCAGCCTAATCGGACTCTTTCTTCAACATTTTACTCACGCCTGAAACCGGGAGGACCCTTTTTCCAGGGATACCCTTCCCGCCCCATGTCATAGCCAAACTGATACAGCTTGCCCATATAGACCTTATCAAATCCCTCAGTGGGTTTTTCCGTAAATTCAGCAGGGATATAGGCGAGGTTGAATTCATTCCCGTCACGGTGACAGAGGGCGAATATCTGATACACATCCCCTATTCCCTGGGTACGAATCAGGGAGTTAATGGAGCGGCTTGCAATGGGGAATACTGTTTGTTTAACTCCGTTATAATCCGGTTCCAGAAAGGAATTTCTGATAACATAGACCTGTGGTTTGCCCTTTACTTTTAATTTTTTGGTTATTTGGGGCCAGTTTACCTCAGCCGGATAGACAAAAACCTGCGTACCTGTTCCACCGTCAACGTGCATCTCGTCATAAAGGCCGCCGTCTGCCTCTACCTCTATCACTGCTGGTGGAAAAGCTACTGGAATTGCCGCAGAAGCACGCATTACTTCATGAATCAGATCTATTTTTCCGGGAGAATCGCTTGCCGCAATGGCACCGATGTTCCAGATTACGGGACGAGCCGCGTCAAGATTAAGGGTGCCGACATAGAGCCGTCTCCCCCGTGCGTGTTCCGTTGCAATGGCCTGGACAATATCGTCAGTAATATACTCGGCAATCAGGTTCTTGAGTGGAGCGGTATCGGCCATCGAATCACCAAAGGCAGCGGCAAGAACACTGCGTTTGACCACAATATCTTCCGTTGTTATCGTGGTGTATAATTTTTTTAAGACCGGGTCATAGTCTGTGCCGAGAAAAACAAAGGGCGCAGTCAAGGCACCGGTGCTGATACCGGTGACCATGGTGAATTCCGGCCTGGTTCCGTTGTCGGTCCAGCCTGCGAACAGCCCGGCTCCGAATGCCCCGTTGGCTCCACCTCCAGATATTGCCAGATAATTATGGGGCTTTGCATACACACCTGAAAAATGTTGCTGCATCTCCTCATCGGTGTAGGAGTTAAAGATCTTGGCAGAGTATGTGGGCCACGCATCACCCCAGGAACGGGCATCAGGAATCCCGGGGATGAAAGCCTTGTCGGTCAGTTCAACAGGAAGAGGTTTTCGTACCGGCACATCGGCACAGCCTCCAGCCAGCAGCAGGACAGCGCAGCTTGCCGCAATAAACAAAATGGAATGAATAGATTTTAAGGACATAAGAATAATTATATTTTGGTTAAAATGAACAGTTATATTATATTTTGACTATTTACTTTTTATACTATCATGAACATTGTATCAATACAATCCGAAAATGGCAGGATACGGGCATCCAGTTTGAAAGCAAAGCCGTTTTTTTGAAGCAGGAGGTACAGCTTCGTGTTGGAGAAAGTCAATTCTTTGACGATGCCTATGAGCCGGATGAAACCGCAGTTTACTTGTAGGTTGGTAGTTCCTCGGTGTTGCAGTAATCTGACGGAACACCGGACAAATAAAAATTATAGAGTTTAAAATACGTGTCAAAACATGTAGGCACAGTATTTGCTTCAGTCTTATTTTAAATGTTTCAAGAAAAACCAAACCAAAAATACCTTAGGGGGAAAAATGAAGAAAGTATTAAGTGCAGTAGCAGTTGCAGCAGTAATCTTGAGTGGATCCAGCTGCCTGGCAGCTGATGGAATGTATGTAAAGGGAGCATTCAAATATGTCATGCCCAGCGACCCTACCATTGAATTTTTTAATGTTGAAGCTGATCCCGGTTACGGCTTTGCAGGTGGTATAGGAGCCGTAATGGGTCAGTTTAGAATAGAGGGTGAAATCGCCACCCAGAAGACTGATATCGAGCAGGTCGGCTTCCTGGAGGATTCCGGGGTAAAAGTTGGCTCTGGAGATGTCCGCATGGATACCTACATGATCAACGGTTATTTCGACATCCCCTTTGCCAATGGTTTTGGTATGTACCTGACCGGTGGTCTGGGTTATGGAACAGCCACAGTGAGTATCGAGCAGGTGGATGGTGATGATAGCGGCTTTGCCTGGAAGGGCGGGGCTGGCCTTTTCTATAATATCAACTCCAATATGGCTATCGACGTGGGCTATGAATATTTGACCATGGACGACGCAGAACTGGATGTTGATGTCACTGACCTGACATCCAGTAACATTGTCGGTGCGTTGCGATATACCTTCTAATTATCGAATTATATTCTGGTATTTTGAAGCAGATATACAACCGAATACCATGAGCAGCTCAATAAAGCTCCATCGGCCATGCCGTTGGAGCTTTGTTTTTGGAGTTATAGTTTTGGGTCATTTGCAACTCTCTATGCGCAAAAAAACTATACTCTATTGTATTCTTTCGGTTGTATTGATCTTACTCTGCAGTGCCGTATCTGTATCGGCCAATGAGTCCTTTCTCTCACCGGCACCGGCAGAAGAAGAGACTTCTGACGCTATCGGCCCTTCCATTGAACGACGTAATGCCCTTGGCTATGATCCGACCCGACATAGCCTGTTTCCGGATTTTTATTACCGCTATCGCAGCTGGCAAGAGAGTGTTGCCAGGAAGATAAGACTTGAAACCATCTTTTCCTATGACATGCTCGGTCAGGGATATGCAAGCAGAGAGCAGAGTATAGGGGCATCCTCCGGAGACGCAACCATCAGCGGTCGCTGGCTGCTGTTTGGGCAAAAGTATAATCGACCTGTATATGCCTCCTTTCGCCTGCGCCATCGCCATGCCTATGGTGACAGAGCACCTTCCCGATTGATAAACGATACAGGTTTAATCTGGAAGACAATCGACGGTTTCACCGATGCCGGATTGCAAATCCCCAACGTCTATGTCAGTCAGGAATTAATGGATGGAAAGCTGAAACTGCATTATGGACAGTTCAGCATAAATAGTTTCTTTGACAACCATAAACTGCGCAGTTCCAAACGGTATTTTTTTAACCAGATTTTT
Source organism: Desulfobulbaceae bacterium (assembly GCA_030633145.1). GTDB lineage: Bacteria > Desulfobacterota > Desulfobulbia > Desulfobulbales > Desulfobulbaceae > DAOVTM01. Next base: position 3,356 of record DAOVTM010000025.1, on the reverse strand, counting down.
TCTGACAACCCATCCATTGCCTTTCCCAGTTATGGTGCCGGCGGTCTGGCACAATGGAAGGATGACAGGAATTGGGATGTCTCCATAGCCGTTTCCAATATGCAGGGGACTGATGAAGAGGAAAGAGTCAGCCTCAGCCTTGATTCGTCCGCATTGTTCTATAACGTACAGGGAGGCTTGAACTTTGCCGGAAGAGAAAATCGTAATGCCAGGGTACAGCTGCTGGCCTGGCAGAACAAGGGCAATCAGGAGGAGCATATTTCTGACGGATCAGGAGTCAGCCTTACCCTGGAACATGAAGGAAGAACCAAGGGTGAACAGTTTGTTGCACGTTACGCTTTTTCCGAGGGTGAGGAAGCCCGGGTGGATCAGTTGTTTATGATTGGCTGGGGTCGGGAAATAAGAAGATACGATCATGTTGGTCTTGGCTTTGGGCTGGGAAGGTCATCCCTGAAGAACAGCCGCTGGCAGGGACTGGCTGAAGTATATTACCGCTGGCAGGTAACCAAGGAATTTATGCTCACTCCAGATTTGCAGATCATTGTTGGTGAGGGACTCGAAGGTGGAGATACACTGCAACTCGTGGCCGGTCTGCGGGCTGGTATTACGTTCTGATTTCTCTGGTTCCTACGCTGGCGGTAAGCGAGCCTGCTAGACTCCGTCAGCAGGAACGAGAGTGGTGCGAAAATGTCTCGTCTAAAGTTGGTAGCCCGAATTTATGATTCATTAGCGTAGTAATAATCCAGTTATCAGTGTATCGTAACAACATTAATTTATTATTGATAACTGAACTCTAATTCTGTTGATTATCTCTTGAGCCGGGAAAGTACTATGAAATTAAAGCCCATTACGTTATTTTTTTTGACAACTGCTCTGCTGCTCGTGCTGGGTGGCTGCACCATGCTTGGGCCGGAACATCAGACTCCGGATGCGCAAATCCCTGAAACCTGGAGCGAGCAGGAGAGTGAACTTTTTCAAAAACCCTCCCAGGAAGAATCTATTTTATGGTGGAAACGGTTTAACGATCCAGTGCTGAATATGCTCGTCCAGACAGCATACAAGCAAAATCTGTCTCTGCTTAGTGCCGGATTACGTATCATGGAGGCACGGGCACAGTTGGGCCTGGTGCAGGGGTACCTCTATCCCCAGTCCCAGGCAATGGATGGTGACCTGTTCACCATCGGCACTTCCGGGCCTGCCGCTGATCGTTATTATAATGTGACCTCTCTGGGTTTTGACGCAGCCTGGGAAATGGATTTTTGGGGAAAGTTCCGCCGATCCATTGAATCGGCAGATGCCAACCTGCAATCAACTATGGCCGAGTATGATGATGTACTGGTCTCTCTGACTGCTGAGGTCGCCAGAACCTATATCAACATCCGCACCTACCAGGAACGTATCCGCCTTGCCGGAAAAAATGTTGAACTCCAGCGAAAGGGGCAGCAGCTAGTGCAGGATCAGTTTGATGCCGGTATTGTAACTGAGCTTGATCTGCTCCAGGCACAAACCCTGTTATCCAGTACACAGGCAACGATTCCCAACATGCAGGGAGTCCTGTTGAACTATAGACACAGCCTTGCTGTACTGCTCGGCATCCTGCCGGAAGATATTCACACATATCTTGCTGGAAATCCTGATAGCACGACAGCTATTCCAACGGTTGACAAAGAAATTGCAGTCAATATTCCAGCGGAACTGCTGCGTCGCCGCCCGGATATCCGCAAGGCGGAAATGCAGACTGCGGCTCAGTCCAGTCAAATCGGCATTGCCAGAGCAGAGCTGTATCCCAGCTTCACCCTGTTTGGCTCCCTGGGCTGGAGTGCCAATGACATGGGAGACAACAGCCTGGGAGATATCTTCTCTGGCAACAGTTTTTCATTCAGCTTTGGCCCCGCATTCAAGTGGAACCTGTTTAATTACGGTCGTCTGAAAAATCAGGTGCGTATCCAGGATGCACGGTTGCAGCAGTTGATCACCGGGTATCAGCAGACAGTGCTTGATGCTGCTCGGGAAGTTGAAGACAGTATGACCGGGCTGGTCTATGCCCATCAGCAGGCTGCATTTCTCCGCCAGGGAATTGACAGTTCCCGTAAATCCCTGGATCTGTCCATGCTCCAGTACGAAGAGGGATTTGTTGATTACCAGCGGGTACTTGATTCTACCAGGGCTGTAACCCAGAAACAGGATCAATATGCTGCCCTGCAGGGACAGATATCCACCACTGTTGTCAGCCTGTACAAGGCATTGGGAGGTGGATGGCAGATTCGGGAAGGGAATGAATACCTGCCCGAAAATGTAAAAAAACAGATGGAGGAGCGAACCGATTGGGGAACCCTCTTGAACAGCAGTGTTGACACTGCTCCCGAAGCTGAATAACTATGTTTACCCGGAAAAGCAAAAAAAATCAGGAGGTGATTGAGGGGTATGGGTTCAAAAACCTGCTGTTTTTTCTCCTGCTCTATATCTTTGGCAGTCCCTTTCTGTCCCCCTATAGCTCGTTTGCCGTGCTTGCCCATGCAATGCTGTCCCTGGTAATGCTGGTTGCAGTTTTTGCGGTACGAAAACAGCAGAAGGAACGATCCATTGCAATGGCATTATTGTTGCCGCTTCTCGTTCTTTACTGGCTTGGTTTATATGATATTATTCCCTTCAGCAGCATAGGAGCCTACCTGTTATTCAGTGTCTATTACGGCCTGCTGGTGTATTCGTTTGCTTTTCAAATTGTCCATTCTTCCAGGGTTTCGCCTAGTGTACTCGCAGCTGCCCAGTGTCTTTACCTCATAATCGGCTTGTTTTGGGGAACTCTTTATACCCTTTTGTATGAAATCAGCCCTGGTGCCTACAGCGGGGTGTTGCTGGAAAACACAGACACCCACCTGCTCCATATCTTCAATTATTTCAGTTTTGTCACCCTGACCACTCTGGGGTATGGTGATATTACCCCCCAGAACCCCGGAGCAGCCTCACTCTGCCAGTTGGAGGCGATTGTGGGGCAGTTTTTCACCGCTGTTGTGGTGGCCTGGCTGGTTGGCAATTTTGTTTCGGATAAGAAAGATGATTTGAGCGATTAGATTTTAGCTACAATGCCCGTGGATGAAATAAGTTTGTTTTCAGCTTGTTTCCGTTGCATCGTGTAGTTCGTAGGTTGGGCTAAACCGTCTTAACACCAAAAAATGTTGGGCACGCTGGGATGTCGTTTTATCCGAAATGATTGTGGTTCCATAAAACGAGGTGCCCAACATTGTCAATTATTCAACGCTATGCCCAACCTACATTTTACATATTGAGTCAGCACAGAGCATATCACGCCCTTACAGGGCTACAAAAAACAACCTTACCCCCAGGGCGTTGCCCTG
>DAOVTM010000410.1 GCA_030633145.1 Desulfobulbaceae bacterium | reverse complement strand
TACGGTCAGTTCAACCTTGAGTGCGGCGGCAGAGGCCAGAGCCGAACTTACTCCCGGCACTACCTCATAGGCAATATCTTCCCGGTCAAGCCGCTGCATCTGCTCCCGGATGGCCCCGTAAATGGCCGGATCACCAGTATGGAGGCGCACTATTTTTCGACCTGCCCGGGATGCGGTGACCATGATTTCCATAATCTCATCCAGATTCAGAGAGGCGGAGTCATGGATCTCTGCCCTGACCCCATCCAGCAGGGCAGGGTTGACCAGACTGCCCGCATAGACAATGACATCGGCCTCGTCCAGGAGACGACGACCCTTGAGGGTGATCAGTTCCGGGTCACCTGGACCCGCACCAAGAAAGATAATAGGTGTCGTCATGGTCAGCCCCGCCCGTTGATCTGTTTTTTACGAACCAGCAGGGTGGTAAAATAATGGAGTTTTTTGTCTGCCGCCTCCCGAATATCAGTATAAATCCGCTGATCCTCCATGCCGCATCGTTCGATAAGAACCGCCTGATCAGTCAGCCCCAGCTCATCAAGCAGGCCGATAATCCGGGGCAGCTTACGGAAAACCTTCATCAGCACCACCGCATCAAAGGTCTTGAGAATACCCCGCAGCCGTTCGTCATCAAAGGCAGCCGGAACAATGGAGACCACATCATCACCCAGGCCCAGAGGGCTGCACACGTTCGCAGAACAGGCAGCCATGGCAGTAATGCCCGGAATTATTGTAACCGGCAGTTCCGGCCGCAACTCCTGCAGTACGGCCAGCAGGTAAAAGGCGGTGGAGTAGAGGGACGGATCACCCAAAGTAGGGAAGGCCACATCCCGCCCCTGTTCCAGATGGTACAGTACTGTCTCTGCGGCCTGATGCCAGCCCTGTTCCACCTCCGGGTCATGATCCTGCCCCAGACGCACTTTTTTCATGGGAAAGCAGAGTTCCACGATCTCTTTGCCGTTCAACTCCACCTGGCCGGATGCAATCTGTACCGCACTGCTACTGCCGTTTTTCTTTGCCTTGGGTGCCACCCAGACCTGTGTACTTTGCAGGATACGTACTGCCTTGCAGGTCATCAGTTCCGGGTCACCCGGCCCGATCCCCACCAGGTAGAGACGGCCGCTCTGTGTGTCGGTCGAAGTCTCCACTCTGTGTCTCTTATCTGAAGTCTTCACTCTGTTTTGCTTCTCTCTCATTATGATTTACTTTTTTCCGCTAATTATGGTAATGGGGTTCAGCCTGAGCTGCGACTGTTTCCCTTCTGTTTCAGGATACTTTGCTCGTGTAATGGCGATGGTTCGCAGATCAACTGCGAGACCATTTTTTGCCATCAGGCGCGGTGCCTGCTCTGCTGTCCGGAGTCTCCGCTTCGCTCCGCTTACCTGTTGGAGAACCGCACTGGCAACTATTCTGCCTCCAGCAGGCAGGACATTTGCGCAGTAATGGATTATCTCTGCCAACAGGCCGCTGTTGCCGCCGATGAATACCCGATCCGGGGCAGGGAGTTCAGCAAGGATCTCCGGGGCCTGTCCGCAGATCAGGTGGATATTGTAGAGATTATAGCGGACAATATTGACCCGAATCTGCTCCTGCCCCTCTTTCTTCTGCTCAATACTATAGATCTGCAAACCGGGACAGAGCCGGGCTGCCTCTACGGAGATGGAACCGGAACCACCGCCCACATCCCAGAAAACTCCAGCACGGGGAAGACGCAGACAGTGGAGGATTACGACCCGAACCTCATCCTTGGTGATTAACCCCCGTACATGGCTGATTTCCCTTTCCCGTAATCCCAGGGGAAAGGATGGTGCCGGACTGGTACCGACCTCTTCCAGGAGCATCATATTCAGAGGCAAAAACTGCGTTTGTGCAGTCTCGGACAGGGTACCGCTCCAGAGCCGTTCATCGACCAGTCCAAGATTTTCCGCCACCCGTACCTGTATCCTGCTGATCCTCTCAGTATCCTGGTATTCCTCAAGCAGAGCCAGGAGCTTGGCTGCGATTTGATCTGGACTGTTGCGCTGGTCAGTAAAGAGCATGATTCGGTTTTCTGTTATGGAGGACAGTATTCTGCCCATCACCCCGTCCGGGTTACGACCATGCAGGCTGAGGGTATTCAGATCATCCCAGGGAACCTTGAAACGGGCGCAGGCAAGTTGTAGAGCGGACAGGGCTGGAATGATCGTTACCCGATCCGTGCCAAAACGATCAAGTAAGGTTCTGCCGATACCAAAGAAGAGCGGATCACCCGAGGCCAGGATTGCCACGTCACCAAGCTCCAGTGCTGAAGTAACCCTCTTGAGCATCTCCTGTACCGGGGCTATCTCTATCTGCTCGATGTCCACATCTGCCAATAAGCGGCAGTGCCGTTGACTGACCACCACGGCATGACATTTCCTGATCGCCTCCAGATGCTCCTGGGGCAGGTGTTCACCGCTGATCCCGTAAACCTGTACCTGATACGGATGCGATTGGCGAGTATCTCCTTCCACCTCGATCCTCGGTTCCTTGACAACTACCCCCTGCTCTGAGGTTACCAGATAGATCTTGACCTCTATGCCGCAACGTTTTTCCGCCTGCTGCCGGGCTATAACGCAGACCTTGTGGATCAGCTCCTGCTCCCCATCCGCGACCAGACGTTGATAAATCTCCCGGGCAGTATTTGCTCCTGCCATCTTCGCTGCTCGCTGCGGTTCCAGACCCAGCTCCTCCAGAAGAGCGGCTGCCTGTTTCATCTCCAGTACCCCGTTCCGGACATGGGTCTGAGCAATGCCCAAAGCACATTTGAGCATCTTAGCCCACATACAGGCCAGGTGAACCCGGTGAAAGCCATGTTTTCGGGTTGCCTTGAGTGCGTAGTCAAGATAATCACCCATCATCACCCCGGCCTCTTCCGGCAGGTTGAGCAGTTTTTCCACTGCTGCTTCCGAGGTTCTGCCAGTGGAGAGGATGACTTCTGTGAGACCAGCGGCTCGGGCGACCCGCATGGAGGTCTCAATGGTCTCTGTCCAGGCATGGGCCGAGATTGGTCGGACAATACCGGTGGTTCCCAGGATGGACAGCCCCCCGATGATACCCAGTCGTTTATTGAGGGTCTTTTTTGCCAGCTCTTCTCCGTCCTGTACGCTGATAGTTATTTTCAGACGGGTATCGGTTCCACCCCACTTTTCCAGGGGGGCGGCAACCGCCTCCCGAATCATTTGCAGGGGAACCGGGTTGATGGCAGGCCCATCCACTAGACAGGACAGACCCGGCTTGGTCACTCGGCCAACCCCTTTTCCTCCGTGGATGGTGACAGGTTCAGTTTGTTCATCCGTTGGCAGTTTTTCCACCCTGGCAAATATTTCCGCACCATTGGTCACGTCCGGGTCATCACCAGCATCCTTGATGATCGATGTGCTGGCCTCTGTCCCGGTCCAGTTGCAGGAGTGTACCGAAAAATTATGTGCATCGCCGCCAGGGAAGGGTATCAATACTTTAATAATCCTTCTCTGACTCAAAAGGGCTTGAGCCGCTGCGCAAGCTGCCGCAGCCGCACAGGCACCTGTGGTATATCCGGATCGGAGATCAGCCATTATTCCGTTTCAACTATTTTGTTTCAACTGCCAGCCGCAGCAGGGCATTCACCGAGGCCACCGCCACCGGGGTACCACCTTTGCGTCCCAGGGCGGTGATAAAGGGATAGGGCTTGGTGGCCAAAATCTCCTTGGACTCAGCCGCATTAACAAAGCCGACCGGTACCCCGATGACCAGATCCGGGGCAAAGGTTACCCTGTCCATCAACTGCATGGTCTTGAGCAGGGCCGT
>DAOVTM010000033.1 GCA_030633145.1 Desulfobulbaceae bacterium | reverse complement strand
TGAGGATGAAAACGGTCACTTCGATACCGATGAGTTGGTTAGCTTTGTGCGGACTTACTTGCCGCGTAAGGACGACTGGACTGCTATCAAAAACCAGGTGATAATTGAACAAGAGCGGGTGAAGTTCCTCGCCAAGGTGTCGGTTGATATCGACATCAAGACAGGCGAGGTGTCGTTTGCGTTGCCTGACTTTGGGCTGACGAGCAAGGACACCATCATCGAGGACTCTGTTTGGTACAACTGCAAGGACGACTTGATACGCGGGCGTGAGACGTGGGGAATGGTTGAAATCGGTTATCGTGTGCCCGACGGTCACGATATGGAATTTTCCAAGAAGAAGGCAAAAGGCGCGAACCGGGGCAAAATCAAACTGACGGCTTTTAAGACTTTCTGCCCTTATACGATTGATGTTGACTACTACAAAGAGGCGCGTCGGGAATTCACCACGACGGAGTGGCTCGATGTCTTGCTTGGTGCGGTGGACTACAATGCGAGCGGTTATCTCGGCGATGAGGAAAAGAAACTCACGATGCTTACCCGCTTGCTACCGTTTATTGAAAAAAGACTGAATCTCATTGAACTCGCCCCGAAAGGAACGGGAAAGTCATATCTGTTCGGTCGCGTCAGCCGCTTCGGGTGGCTTTCGAGCGGTGGTGTCATGAGCCGGGCAAAGATGTTCTTTGACCAAAACAAGCGCGTCGAGGGCCTGGTATCAGGAAATGACTTTATCACCCTTGACGAAGTGCAGACCATTTCATTCACCGATGTGGACGAAATGCGCGCCGCATTGAAGGGCTACCTTGAATCGGGTATTTTCACCGTTGGCAACTATGAGGGAACCGCCGAAGCAGGCGTTATTCTCTGTGGCAATATCAAAAAGGAAACGATGGACGAGGATGGCTATGGAAATATGTTTGAGGAACTACCGTCCGTGTTCCACGAATCGGCTTTGATAGAGCGTTTCCACGGCTTCATTAAGGGGTGGAATATTCCCCGAATGAACGACGACCTTAAGATTGCGGGTTGGGCATTGAACTCGGAATACTTCTGCTCGATTATGCACGAACTGCGCGATGATATGAGTTACCGCGCCATTGTGGATGAACTTATCGAAGTTCCCGAAGCGGCGGACACCCGTGATACCGAAGCGGTCAAGCGTATCGCCACGGCTTACCTGAAACTACTGTTCCCGCAGGTTCGTAGCGTAGATGATATTACTGCCCGCGAGTTCAAGCGTTACTGCCTCGACAGGGCGCGAAAGATGAGAGATACGATTAAATACCAGTTGGGAATACTCGACGTGGAGTATCGCGGGAAAGACATCCCAGTGTTCAGCGTCAGATCTGACTCTGAATAAGTGAGGTAATTGTGTGGAGCAAATAAACTGCTATGTCTGCGAAAAAGAAGCCTTAAGCAAAAACGAAATTGGACTGACCAAGAAACTGATTGACAAGAATTCAAAGCGTTTCTACTGCCTCGATTGTCTTGCCGAAGATTTAGAAGTCGATACTGAGTTCCTGCTTGCGAAGGTCGAGGAGTTCAAAGAGCAAGGTTGCACACTCTTCTGAGAAAGCGAGAACGTGATTTACGTTTACATGGTAACAGCTTGGGAAGACTTGAGTGTGATAGCCCAACGGATTCAAGACACCATAGGACTACGCAATTCAAAAAGGAGCAACCCGCTCCCCAACTTTCCAGGCCAGGGCAAACTCATAAAACTCGTTAGCAGGTAAGGGAGGACTGACCAGGTATCCCTGCATCTGATGACATCCCATCCTCTGTAGCAGGGCAAGCTGTTCCACGGTTTCAACCCCTTCGGCAATAACAATCTTTTTCAACTGATGCCCCAGGGCTACAATAGCCTCCACCACGGCCAGATCATTGGCATCTTCGGTAATATCCGTAACAAAGGAACGATCTACCTTGAGAACATCAAGGGGAAATCGTTTCAAATAACTCAGCGATGAATAACCGGTGCCGAAATCATCCATGGATAGCACAATCCCCTGCTCCTTCAACTGCCAGAGGCATTGAATAGTGGCCTCCACGTCGTCCATGATAACGGATTCAGTGATTTCAAGATCAAGCAGACCGGGTTCAAGACCGGTCTGTTCCAGTATAGCAGCCACCATCTCCGCCAGATCGGCACTGGCAAACTGACGGGCTGAAAGGTTCACGGAAACACTCAAGCCGGGAAGAGCATCCTGCCATTGCCGGGTTTGTTGACACGCCTCTTGCAAAACCCATTTGCCAATCTCTGCAATACAACCGGATTCCTCAGCCACCGGGATAAAATCATCGGGTGGAATAATCCGGCCATCCCGCTGCCAGCGCACCAGAGCTTCCATACCGCACATATCACCGGTGGTCAGGGAAACCTTAGGCTGATAATAAACAAGCATCTCCTTTTTTTCCAGAGCTACGCGCAAAAGAGTGGCAGTCTGAAACCGGGCAGCCGCATTCTCGGTCATTGCCCTGGTAAAGAACTCAACACTGCTCTTACCATTTTCCTTGGCATGGTACATGGCAGTATCGGCATTCTTGAGCAGGACAGTGGGATCGACCCCATCGTCGGGAACAAGGGTAACTCCGATGCTGGCGGAGATCACCACTTCATGATTATCCAGTTGATACGGTTTTTTCAGGTTATTGAGAATTTTCTGCGCCAGCAAGGCAAGCATGTTTTCCCGGTGAATACCGGTCAAAATTACCACAAACTCATCTCCGCCAAGGCGAGCCACGGTATCACTTTCCCGAATGCACTCTTTCAGGCGCTGAGCCACCACAATTAACAACTCGTCACCCACCGGATGGCCCAGGTTGTCATTCACGGCCTTAAAACCATCCAGATCCAACAGGATCAGACCCATCTTTCTCTCCTCCCTGGCGGCTATAGCCAGATCATGCTGCAACCGTTCCAAGAACAAAAGACGATTAGGAAGACCAGTAAGTGGATCATAATGAGCCAGATACTCCAGCTTTTTTTCAGTCTCCTTGATCGTTGTGATGTCGGTGGACAGGCCAACATAATTTTGAACTGTGCCTGCTTCATCTGTTACCGCTGAGATTGAAAGCCATTTGGGATATATTTCTCCGTTTTTACGACGATCCCATATCTCCCCCTGCCAATGCCCCTGCTCCTGAAGGCATTTCCACATCTCCTGATAAAATTCTTTAGCATGACGACCGGATTTTAGAATACTCGGCTTTTGGCCGATGATCTCATCGCGCTCAAAACCGGCCATGGTGACAAAGGCATCATTTACCTCCTGAACGATAGAGTCAGCATCGGTTATAACCAGTGCTTCCTGGGTTATTTCAAGATATTTTGAGGCCAGACGCAGATCCTGCTCCACCTTCTGCCGTTCAATAATCTCCTCTTGTAACTCCTTGTTGAGCAGAGCAAGGTCATTAGTTCGCTCATGCACCTTGTCTTCCAGAGAATCAGCAAGATCCTGGGTGTCCTGACGTGAATTCTCAAGATGCTGTAACATGGTTTGCAGGGAAGTTGCCAGCATACCCACTTCATCTTTGCTGTGAATCGGGATCTCCACCTCTTCACCACCTGCAATACGATCAGCCAACCGGGTTAATTCCTTGAGTGGACGGGTAATAAGATAGGCAAGCAGGGCTGTAAACATACTGATAAAAAAAACAACGCCCAGAAGAATAAGGAGCAGCTTGTTGCGGAAGGATGTGGACTGTTGATGCAGACTTTGAAAAGAAGATTTTGCCACCAGAATCATGCAGCGATCCGGTCGCAAATCGTCAAAGTGAAATTTTCGCAAAGCCAGCCCTTCCTGTGACGCTGTGTAGTCAAGGTTCAATTCATCGTCACTGCGGATATTGGCGACAAAGTTGTTTACCGGGTAATCATCTTGAAGACGATTCACGCTGTTAAATTCAAAACCAAAAATCCGGTTTGTATCCTGATGGATAAGGTAATCACCAAATTGATTGGCCATCATATACTGCACATTCCCCTCACTCCGGCTGAAGGACTGGGTGATGATCTGAAAATCAGCATTAATAATCATAATGCCAAAGGGTTGTCCGCTCTGATCAAAGATGGGGGTAGCAAAACGGATAACCGGCTGCATGGGCAGGGTTATCCGGCCATGCTCACGATTGAGATTTACAGGGGAAAAATAGACCTCGCCCTTTTTTAGCTGTATGCTTTTGAAAAAATATTCCCGATGCCCTTTTTGTTGCAGTTGTTCTCTGGCAGATTGCACAATCCGGCCTTCTACCTTGTCAACCCGAACATATTCCCTGCCTTTGTCCTGATCCAGTATCAAGCGAATACTCAGGTAGGCAGCTCGCTGCCGGAGTACAGTATCCAGCAGGACAGTCAGCCGCTGCCGCCAGATAGCCTCGGTGGCATTTTCCCGATCATCATAGCCGTCAGCGGCTTTGGCTCGTATGATTCCCTGTATTGAAGGTGAATCTGAGAGAAAGAGGACATCCTCCTGAAAGAGCTTAAACCCTGTTTCAAGACGAACATTTTCACGTTGCAGCAAACCCTGAAGATACCCCAGTGAGTTATGGCGAAGAATGGTGTCTGCATTCTGGTAGGCAAGAATACCAATCAAAATAACCCCGATACCGGAACCTGCAAGGGAGAGCATGGCTATTTTCACCGGCATGGTCTGGTAAAATTTCATGTATCTACCTCTACAGTTGTGCCTTGCCCCTGTAAAATCTTGAGCAGAGAAATAATCCGGCGCAGATTCTGCTCAACATGGCTGGGGGTCTTGTCCTGCACTGGTCGTGTCTTAGGTGGTGAATCACTTATCCTCAGATGAACCTTAAAGGAGACAAGTTCGGTAAAAATCAGTTGCAGTTTATTATAGACATCATTGGGGCTGATATTACTGGTCGGCGATGCCATGGGAATAAAAGGGGACAACATACCGGCGCGATACTGAACATTCTTCACTATATCCAGCAACGCATCGCTGATAATAAGGGTGTGTTTCGGGCTGAGATTCGGGGTAAGGGGTATATCACTCTCTGAAATTTCGTACTTGAGATGATTGAGGATCAGCACAACCTCATGCCTAATATCCTCTGTTAATCTAAACACATCATCAGGGCTGTACCCACGGCTTCCCAACAGGATATCCAGTTCTCTGGAGATGAGCTGCATTGTGTTATACACATCACTGGGTGTCTTGTCGTGACTCATGCTCTGGTCATCAAGATACCAGGGTGTATCGGGAAACCCACCGGTTCGATAGATCACTTCCAGCTCCATATCAAGCCGAGCTGCCAGATCATACACCTCTCTTGGAGTGATGGTTCGTAACGGTGGAGAGGCAACCGCAATAGCACCCAACCCCTTGCTGAGTCGGATCTGGTTCACCTGTTGTAGACATTCAGCAGTCTTGCTGTACACATGCATGGAAGCCAACCCCTCTGCTACAAGATCTTTTTTTGCGATCATCCGAATCCCAAGACTTTCCTTGTACCTTCGCAACTCCATGAGAATATGTTCGGCAACCCGAAAGACATGACTTGGAGACTTGACCAGGGAGTTCCGGTCATATTGATTTAATGTTTTGTCCAAAGGGAACAGGGGCATGAGCCGACCTGCCCATTGCAGATTACGAATAATGTCATCTGAGCTATGATAGCTGCCCACCTCAGACAGAGGAAAAATACGCCCCAGGCCAAGACGGTACTTTATCCTCTGCAATTCCGCCAGAATGCCCAGCAGACTGTCATAGACATCAGAAGAGGTAATAACTCGACGCGGCACTTTAATCAGACTGACCGGCACCAACCAGAGATTACGCTGGCTCTGACCAATGATTGCCATAAGATCTGCGGCGGCCTTAAGGGCATGGTTTGGATGGCGCCCCTTTTCCAAGGCGGGGAGAGGTACATCCAGGTTGATGTTTTGCGATTCCCGCAAAAATTTAATCTCATTCATAATCTGCTGAGAAAGGGCATACACATCGTTGGGAGTAAATCCCCTGATTCCAAGAACCGGATCAAACCCTTCTGAAATTGCCCATAATTCCCGATACACATCATTGAAGGATCCGTCCAGGGCAGGCTGTTGTTTAGTAGCGCATATTCTCTGTCCGGGGTCACTTCCCAGAATAAGGGACAACTCATCAGCCAGGCGCCGGACAAGATCGTGAACCTCGTCAGGAGTAATATCCCGGGCAGGGTAAGGAGGAATAGTGATTTCACCAAGCCCTTTAATCTGCCGCAACCTGTTAATTTTTTCCAGTACCTCAAAACATTTTTGCAAAACATGACGGGCTTCCCTGTTTTCCTGGACAGGAATAGTTGGCCAGGGACTGTCTATCTTGTAAAGGGTACGAATTCGCTCCACCAAGGGTTTTAAGGCAACCACTTCGGCACAGACTTTATCAGTTTTATTTTCAACAGCAAGAGCAGCATGGCATCCATGGGGTGTGAACGTCTGCCAGACCATGAAGATCTGAAAAAATATTGCTATCAGGAAGGTAACAAGCAAGCTGCGTGGAACAGAACATTTCATTTACTGTCTCTATCTATTTTTTCTCTGCTTATCATTGCGGTGTACAATATTTTAAAGGAATTTAATAAATTTAGGAAGACTTTCCTCAACTATTTTCTAATGAGACGTTAAAAACACCACTGAATGAAAATTTATTTTCGGCAGAAATTCTTAACAGACATCGTAAACTGAAATTGAAAACCTGATATTTTTTGGACATGTAACTTTACACTTGTTCCGCACAGCTTAGTCGTTTTGCAGGCACCTGAATCCCGAGATCGAGAAACCGATGGAAGCGGGATAGGTCTGGCAATCGTCCGGCAGGCAATACTCATGCACGGCGGCAGTGTGTTGGCTGAAAATGTAAAAATGGCGAATTGAGGGTTACAATAAAGCTGCCATTGTGATAGGTTGATTCATTTAATGAAAGTTGATTAATCTGAAAAAAGGTTGCGCTGTCAGGCGTTAGTTCTTAACTATATCTGACAGGGTAAAATACCCGTTAATAATCCTAACCAGAACAAAACAGGAGGCATTATGAAATTTGCAGCAAAGATAGCAGTTGCCCTGGCAGCCGTTGCCATGCTGGCAACCCCGGCTCTTGCCTCACCCCCGGCCCAGCTAGCCAAGATGGTGGAGGAGATGAGCGGCGGAACCTTTATTATCAAGGCAGACGGCAAAGAAAAACATAAGGCTCGTCAATGGTCGATTATCTCTGATTACAACTATATCAAGACCTCTATGCAAGTGGAGGAGTAGGCAGGAAATTGCATTCCCTGGAAAAATTCATCGCCAAGAGCGTGGATATCATGGGCAGGATAACCGCAATCCTCCTCCTCCTCATGGTATTCAACGTCTCATTTGATGTCATGATGCGTTATCTCTTCCACAACTCGTCCGTGGGGATGCAGGAGATGGAATGGCATCTCTTTGCGGTGATTTTTTTGTTCGGTATCTCGGTCGCTCTCAAGGACGAAGGGCATGTCCGGGTTGACTTCCTCTATGATCGTCTTGCTGTCCGCAAAAAGGCGGTCATCAATATCATCGGCACCCTCCTCTTTTTGATGCCCCTGGCACTGCTCATAGCTACCGGTTCTTATGAGTATGTGCGTGACGCTTATGTAATGAGCGAAATATCGGAAGACCCGGGCGGTCTGCCCTATCGCTGGCTGATCAAGGCCATGATCCCCTTTTCCTTTACCTTTGGAGCCGTGTCCATGCTGTTCGGGGCAATCGGTGCCTATATTGAGCTGTCGCCTGATCCAGCCTTTGCCGATGTTATGGAAGAGTTTTTCCTCATGTTCTCCATGATGCCCTTCCGTATTTACTCCATCATGACCAACACTATCCTGATGGCAGTACCCCTCTTTATCCTGATGGGTATTGTCCTGCAGAAGTCTGATCTGGCAGAGCGGCTGCTGGAATCCATGGGCATCCTTTTCGGCAGGGTACGGGGCGGGGTGGCAATCTCCACCGTTATTGTCGGCACCCTGCTGGCCGCATCCACCGGTGTTGTCGGTGCTTCTGTGGTTGCCATGGGAGTTATCTCCCTGCCGGTTATGCTTAAATACGGCTACTCCAAACAACTGGCAACCGGTACTATCTGCGCTGCTGGAACCCTGGGTCAGATTATCCCGCCCTCCATTGTTCTAATTATCCTGGGGGATGTATTTCAGCTTCCTGTGGGGGATCTGTTCAAGGCCGCTTTATGGCCAGGACTGACCCTGGTGGGCTGTTACACCCTTTATATTCTCGTTATATCGTTTGTAAACCCCGCAATTGCTCCTCCGGTTCTGGTTGAAGAGGATGCCCGCAAGGGATCGCTCAAACGAGCCCTCTTTGCCATTGTTCCGCCCCTGACCCTGATTGTCCTGGTTCTAGGTTCCATCTTTGCCGGGATTGCTACCCCTACAGAATCAGCGTCAGTAGGTGCACTGGGAGCCATGATCCTTGCCATCCTCATCGGAGCCACCGCCTTTTCCATGGTTTTTGTTTACACCGGCGCAGATATAATTGTGGAAGAGTTCATGACTGGTCTGCCGGGTGAAAAATGGGGGTTTTTGATCCTGTCCATGCTCGCAATCATGTTTCTTGGTTTTTTTATTGATTTTATTGAAATATCTTATATCGTTGTTCCCATTCTACTGCCCATTGCCGATTCCATCGGTATTAACCCGATGTGGTTTGCAATCCTGATTGCCATGAATCTACAGACCTCTTTCCTGACCCCGCCCTTTGGCTTTTCTCTCTTTTATCTGAACGGGGTCTGTCCGCCCCAAGTGCGGACTGTGGATATCTACAAAGGGGTGATGCCCTTTATTATTATTCAGGTTATGGTGCTGGTGTCACTGGTGATTTTTCCCAAGCTTGTATGGTTTGTAATGAGAAACGGAGGACAGGAAAATTATTAGACAGATGAGTATGAAACAGTTGACGTTCTTGCTGGAGGTGGGCGTTCTCAGCCTGGTGACGGTTATTCTTCTTTTCTCGTCCATAGAGAGGACAATCCCTCTGGACGAGCAGAGCAAAGCGGTTGTTGCCGACAACACCGGGCAGGTAATATGGCCAGCCGAAGTAAAGAAAACAGTTAAGAACAAGGTTCAGAAAAAGGCAATCATAGATGCGAAAACCGCCAGGGCGTGGAAGCGGGATCAGTGGATTGGTGATCTCACCGATATGAAAAAGCGCAAGGCAATTCGAGTACTGGTTCCCTTTTCCCGTACTTTTTTCTTCCTGGATCGAGGGAAAAAACGGGGCTTAATCCATGACAGCCTGATGGTGTATGAGAAGTTCCTCAACAAAAAGATAAAGGATATAACTAAGCATATTCATGTAGTGATCATCCCTACCCCCAGGGATCAACTGTTCAGCGACCTGATGGCCGGGTATGGTGATATTGCCGCCGGTAACCTGACTATTACCCGGCAGCGACAGAAGCTTGTTGATTTCTGTGATCCCGCACTGACCGGTGTCACAGAAATCATCGTTACCCATAAAGACGGATTCGTGCCTGAAAACCTGTTCGATCTTTCCGGCAAAGAGATCATGGTGCGAAAATCCAGCAGTTATTATGAAAGCCTGACACAACTCAACAATACCCTGATCTCTATTGGTAAAGCCCCGGTGACCATCAACGATGCGGCGGAAGATTTGGAAGATGAAGACCTTCTGGACATGGTGAATGCTAAGCTGGTACCAATGATAATCATCGATAGCCATAAAGGGGAATTCTGGGCTAAAATCCTTCCAAATATACGGCTGCACCCCAATGTCAGACTGCGTACAGACGGTGAAATCGGCTGGGCTGTGCGGAAGAACACACCTGAGTTAAAAAAGAATATTAACCGCTTTGTCAAGGCTAATAAAAAGGGGAGCTTGACTGGTAATATCCTCTTTCAACGGTACCTGCAAGAGACCAGCTATATCGAAAACTCCATGTCGGCCAAGGCCAGGGAGCAGTATAACCAGACCATCGACCTGTTTAAAAAATACGGTACTAAATATAATTTCCCCTATCTGCTCTTGACCGCGCTTGCCTTCCAGGAATCTGGATTGGATCAGGGGAAACGCAGTCAGGCCGGGGCGGTCGGCATTATGCAGATACTGCCGACCACAGCCTCAGATAAAAATGTACGGGTCAAGAATATCCATAAGCTGGAAAATAATATCCATGCTGGAACCCGTTATCTCCGTTTCATGTCGGATCGCTATTTTTCGGAACCGGATCTGACCCCGCTCAACCAGGATCTCTTTACCATGGCTGCCTTTAATGCCGGTCCTGCCAAGGTCGTGTCCCTTCGCAAAGAGGCTGCCCGGCGGGGCTTTAATCCCGACATCTGGTTCAACAATGTGGAAATGGTGGCAGCGGCGCGTGTAGGCCGGGAAACTGTTCAGTATGTTCGCAATATTTATAAGTATTATGTGGCGTATGAATATATGATTGAGCGGGAACAGAAGCTGAATACGAGGCAGAGTACAACTGAGCGAGCAGAGGAAGCGGTTCCTGATAGCGGCAATACCATCCCGATCCTCAAACCTCGTTTCTTTAAAAAGAGACCCTGATACCGGTGACACGCCTTTTTCCAGGGATTTTCTGCTATGAACGCTAATGACCGCTCCATTCTGACTGTAACCTGTTACGGTCATTTCATAAGCCATTTCAATATGCTGGTCTTTCCGGCTATCCTGCTGCCCCTGTCCGGGCGGCTGGGGCTTGACATGATCGAGACCCTCAGTCTGGCCTTCTGGATGTACCTCCTCTTTGGCCTGACCGCCCTTCCCTGGGGCTTACTGGCGGATAAACTCGGCCCCAGACCACTGCTGGCTCTTTTTTACCTGGGTGCGGGCGGTTGTGGACTGGCAGCGGCTCTCTCGGTTGACTCACCCCTTGCACTCAAACTCTCTCTGGCCGGTATTGGTCTTTTTTCTGGTATATACCATCCAGCAGGACTTGGCTGGATAGCCTCTTGTGTTTCACGAACCTCTGCAGGTATGGCAGTGAACGGTATGTTCGGTAACCTGGGACTTGCCATGGCACCGCTGCTGGCCGGTATCGTCAACTGGCTCCTTGGCATTGAGGCGGTCTATTTCAGCCTGGCTCTGCTCAACCTGAGCGGTATTTTTCTGCTCTGGCAAGGAAAAGAGCAACACTGCGAGACTACGCATACAATTAATAACAGTACAGAAACCGCCTGTTGGAAAGGATTTTCCATACTCCTGGTCTGTATGATGCTGGGCGGGGTGGTCTATCGGGGAACAACGGTTACCCTGCCTGCACTGTTTGAACTCAATGGCACTGTTGTTTACGAGACAGTAGCGAATCTGTTCAAAGGTGCTACGGTATCCGCCAATGTGGTGGCAACGGTAATTACCTCACTCCTCTACCTGATCGGCATGGGGGGACAGTATCTGGGCGGTCGGGTGGGGGAGCGGTTTGATCTTCGTTTCAGCTACCTCTTTTTCCATCTGATGACCCTGCCCGCTGCCTTTCTCATCGGTATGGTAACGGATATTCCGCTGGTGCTGCTGGCAACTTTCCACTCTTTCTTTCTTCTTGGGATGCAGCCGGTGGAAAATACCCTGGTGGCTCGTCTGACACCACCCGGTCTGCGCAGTTCTGCCTATGGAATGAAATTTGTCCTTACCTTTGGCGTGGGTGCTGTTGCAGTGAAGATGATTCAGGTGGTGGAGAGCCGCTGGGGTCTGGAGGCTGTTTATCCGTCCCTTGGGGTTGTTTCGCTGTTCCTTGTTGCGGCGATTGGGATGTTGATCATCTGTACTCCCCGGATGCGGTCATAGCAGAATGTCGAATGTCAAAGTAAGGTGCGCTGTGCGCACCAATGTAATAATATACAAAAAAGCTATCCTTGTTAAATTTTATGGAGAACATCCTGTGTTTCGGGATATGCAGGTAGCCGTAGGGTGGGAAAGCCCCGTAGGCGCATCCCACCCTACCCGGTTTGCCTTGCTGACCATACAATTTAAAGAGGATACCAAAAAAGTTAATCAGGAGAACAACCATGTTTTTTAGATTCCTGACAGGAGTGTGTGGCATCCTGTTGTTTGCCTCTGTGCTGCTACCGGTCACAGTTGTTGCCCAGGAAACCCGTTTTGTCAGTCCCAGTATTAGTGTCGGGGTCAGGAGAGGACAGGGAACCGAGTTCAAAATAATCAAACTGGTAAAAGATGGCGATCAGGTCGAGTTTCTAAGTGAAAACGGTGACTGGGCCAAGGTAAAGGTCGGCACGGCAACCGGCTGGATGCCAGCCCGTTTTTTGAGTACAAAGGCCCCGCCCTTTAAATTGGTCAATATTTTGCGCAGTAAAAACGAGGAGCTGAGCAAAGCAAACAGTACCCTGAACCTCCAGTTGGCAGAACTCAAAGATCTGCAAAACAACACAGGTAATGACCTCTCTACCTGTATTGCCCACAGGGATGAAGCCCAGTCCAGTTTTCAGAAACTCAAGGATGCAACAGCGGATGTCGTTGCCATAAACAACAAGCTGGCAGCCACGGAAACGGAGATCAAAGAGGTACGTTCCATGCTTTCAACGGTTCAAAAGAAAAACAACGAGCTGGAACAGAAAGAGACGGTTTCCTGGTTTCTCGCAGGTGGCGGTGTCCTCTTTCTCGGCTGGCTGATTGGGCTTATTACTGGACGTTCCAAACGAAAACGCACGAGCCTGATGTAAGGCACCACCCTGTCTCCACAGATATCAATAAACACTCAACTCGTTAGACTAATATTATGCAAAAAGTACGCTCTACAACAATTCTCGCAATCCGCCACAATGACGAGGTGGTCATGGCTGGTGACGGTCAGGTCTCCCTGGGCGAAACCATTATGAAACACCAGGCTCGCAAGGTACGCAGACTCTACCACGACAAGGTGATTACCGGTTTTGCCGGCTCAACTGCCGATGCCTTTACCCTTTTTGACCGACTCGAACAGAAATTGGAACAGTTCAACGGCAACCTGCTGCGCGCAGCAGTGGAGCTGGCCAAGGACTGGCGTACCGATAAGGTGCTGCGCCGTCTTGAGGCAATGCTGATTGCCATTGACTCCAAATACTCCCTGCTGCTCTCCGGAAGCGGCGATGTGATTGAGTCGGATGACGGTATCCTGGCCATCGGTTCCGGTGGTTCCTATGCCCGAGCCGCAGCCACTGCCCTGGTTAATCATTCTGATCTTGATGCGGAAACGATTGTGCGGGAGTCCATGAATATTGCTGCATCCATCTGCGTCTATACCAATGACAACCTTGTGGTTGAAAAGATCTGAACACCTCTTCTATCTATAGAAAAAATCAAATTTTATAACCAATGAATGAAATAAACTCACTCACCCCCAGAGAAACAGTCCATGAACTTGACCGCTACATTATCGGCCAGGGCGATGCCAAACGTTCCGTTGCCATTGCCCTCCGTAACCGCTGGCGCAGACAGCAGGTACCCGACTCCCTGCGCGAGGAAATCGCCCCGAAAAATATCATTATGATCGGTCCCACCGGGGTAGGTAAAACAGAGATCGCCCGCAGACTGGCCAACCTGGCTCAGTCCCCTTTCATCAAGGTGGAAGCATCCAAATTCACCGAGGTAGGCTATGTGGGCCGTGATGTGGAGTCCATGGTGCGTGACCTGTTGCAGTTGGCTATCAATATGGTCGGAAAGGAGGAAGAGGAAGGGGTGGAGGAAAAGGCGGCATCTGCCGCAGAAGAACGTCTGCTTGACCTGCTGCTGCCGCCGCTGCCAGATAGTACTGAGGATAAAGGCGAAAAGGAAATAAAACAGGAGATTTCACTCTCCTATCATGATGCATTTGGCGACAACGCAGCCCTGATAGATGTAGAAGAGGTCTCCCCTGAAGAAGCAGAGTTTTTGGAAGAGCTCACCCAGGAGGGGATTGAAGAAGAGAGGGAGTATAAGGAGACGATCAGCCAAACCAGGGAAACCCTGCGCCGTATGCTGCACGACGGTGAACTGGATGAGCGCGAGGTTGAACTGGAGATGTCCGCCTCCTCCACGCCCCAAGGGCCGGTGGTCGAGGTTTTCTCCTCCTCAAGTATGGAGGATATGCAGTCCTCGCTGCAGGAGGCCTTCTCCAACATCTTCCCCGGAAAAACACAGACCCGCAAGGTCAGGGTACCCGAAGCCCTTGAGTATTTGAAAAAGGAAGAGGCCAGCCGCCTGGTGGATACGGAAACCGTCACTGAAAAGGCCATCCGTCGGACAGAACAGTCCGGTATCATCTTCCTGGATGAGATTGACAAAATCGCCTCCCGGGGCGGTTCCAGCTCCGGTTCTCCTGATATTTCCAGAGAAGGGGTTCAGCGGGATCTGCTCCCCATTGTGGAAGGATCCACGGTTACGACCAAGTATGGCCCGGTGCGTACCGATCATATCCTTTTTATCGCCTCTGGTGCCTTTCACGCCAATAAGCCATCAGACCTTGTACCGGAGCTGCAGGGTAGGTTCCCCATCCGTGTTAACCTGAATGCCCTGGGAGAAGAGGAGTTTTTTCGTATTCTCACCGAGCCGCAGAATGCCCTGGTCAGACAGTATAAAGCTCTGATGAAGACCGAAGGCATCGACCTGGAATTCTCCAAAGGTGCCATTCGGGAGATGGCTCGCATCGCAGTTGAGGTCAACCGCAAGACCGAGGATATCGGTGCGCGACGACTACACACGGTCATGGAACGGGTACTGGACGAACTGTCCTTTGATGCCTCAGAGCGGGATGAGAAACTGTTTTCCGTCACGCCGGAGTATGTGCGTAAACAGCTCATGGAGATTCTGGATAATGAGGATTTGAGCCGGTATATTCTGTAGCTCGGATTGCCGACCGGCACCTTTATTTTGATTTTGTGGTTATCACTTTTCCGGTGCGTACAGCGCACCCTACGTTTCGATTTCCACGATGTTATAGTAGGGTTTGCTGTGTGCGCACCAGTCAGTATCTGTATGAAAAAGTGTAAACTACTTTAGACATGATATGGAGGATGCCGATTAGCTCTAAGAATACAGAGCATGTGGAAGTTTGGGTCAGGCTTGACAACTGGGCATTTGACATGCTTGTTGTGTCATATATTCAATTAGATAGGAGCAGCGTTAACGGAAAGTGAAGGACACCTTAAAGACATTGCTATTTATCCGTATTGATTTTATCTTAAAACCATGAACAAAGTGATAAACCCCCATGACGGTTTTTTTCGTGAGACCTTTGGCCGCAAGGAGATAGCCGCAAGTTTCTTTCAGGAATATCTGCCGCCTCAAATTGTACAACAGCTTGACCTGAGTTCCCTGTCCATTGTCAAAGACAGTTTTGTGGACAAAGAGTTAGGTCACCACTTTTCTGATCTGCTCTATCAGGTTTGTCATCAGCAGGGAGACCTGTATCTGTACCTTTTATTTGAGCATAAAAGTTTTCCTGACCCCTGGGTTGCTTTGCAGCTTTTACGGTATCAGGTCAGGATTTGGGAACTGCATCGCAAGCAGTACCCAAAAGAGGGAAAACTGCCTGCCATTATTCCTTTGGTTCTATACCACGGTAAACAAAAATGGAAAATATCCAGGAAATTCAAAC
>DAOVTM010000463.1 GCA_030633145.1 Desulfobulbaceae bacterium | reverse complement strand
CTGGTCTATGGCATTCATGCATCTGCCTTTACGCCGCATGACCCGGGCATGTTTGAAATCACCGCTGTGGTGGACGGCGATAAAATGATGCCTGCCCTGGAGGCTTCCCTTGCTGAGCTGTTCAGGCTCAAATATTTTTCTGTCACAGAGGCAGAACTCAAAAGGGCCAAGCACAGCCTGGAAAGTGACTTTGTCTTTAGCATGGAGCGCGTTGAAGGCCAGGCCAGGGTATTGGGCTCTTTTCAGATGATGGCAGGGGACCCAAGGGAGGACGAGTACCTGGAGCAGATACGATCTGTCAGCCAGGAGGACATCAAAAGAGTGGCGCAAACATACTTTGTAACAAATGGCATAACCGCCGGCTTTCTGGTGCCCAGCGATAGTACATTTGATCCGGATAAAGCTATGCTGACAGCCGCTATAGAAAAGGCAGAGGAAGCTGCCCAGCTGGGTGATTCTGAAGCCCTGCTGCACGATGCTTACCTGAGCAGGACGCACCGCTTTAAACTGGAAAACGGTATTACCCTGTTGGTGCGCGAGGACAGCTCTGTTCCCACCGTCGGCATCAGGGCTGTTTTTCCCGGCGGGCTGCGGGCCGAGACCAGTTCGATCAATGGCGCATTTGCCTATATCAGTGACGTGCTTACCAAGGGTACCGACCGAATGACCGCCTGGGAACTTGCCGAGACGGTGGCTGATATGGCAGGCAGCATTACCGGTTTTAACGGCAAAAACACCTTTGGTGTCAAGGCAGATTTTCTGGCACGGTTCTTTAAAGAGGGCATGGTACTGGTAAGAGATGTCCTGCGGACTCCTGCCTTTGATCCAGGGGAAGCGGAAAAGATCCGGCCGGAACTTCTGGCGCATCTGAAGCAGCAGGAAGATTCGCTTACCGCCACTGCCTTCCGTGAGTTTAACCAGCTGCTCTTTGACGGCCATCCATATGGCCTGAACAGCATCGGCACCGAAGAGGCGATTCGCAGTTTTACAGCAGCATCCCTAAAAAACATCTACGAACAACACGCCAGGCCAGAACAACTGGTATTGTCAATAGCAGGGGATGTAAAGGCTGAAGAAGTTCGGGGTCTTGTTGGGGAGTTGTTCGGCGACTGGCAGACAAAACGTCTCAATGTCAGCCAGGAAATTGAGGAGGAGATACTGCCGCCGGTTACACCCGGTTCTGTAAAAAAACTGGAGATCAGCCGTGACAAGGAGCAGGTTCACCTGGTCATCGGGTTTATGGGAACCACGCTGAAAAGCCCGGACCGCTTCAGGCTGGAACTGCTGGATACCATCCTTTCCGGCCAGAGCGGTAGGCTGTTTGTAGAACTGCGTGACAGGCAGAGCCTGGCGTACAGTCTCTCCTCTTTTTCTCTTTTCGGACTGGATACCGGCTCTTTTGGAATTTATATCGGCACCAGCCCCGATAAAATGGAACAGGCCATCAAGGGGGTTTGGCAGGAACTGGATACTGTCCGTAATGAAATGGTAAAAGAGGAAGAATTAGACCGGGCCAAAAATATACTGATAAGCCAGTATGAGCTTGCCATGCAGACCCACAGTGCCCAAGCCCTGGAGATGGGCCTGAACGAGACCTATGGGATGGGACAGGATTTTGGCAGCCGCTATATTAAGGAAATAAATGAAGTCAGCAAGGAGGAGATACTTGCGGCAGCCCAGAAGTATATCCTGCCTGCGCAGTATATCATGGTGGCGGTTGGTGCCGGTTTAGGATCAGAGCCAGCTAAGACACCCGAAAGTGCTACGAAAGAATCGTCTCAACAAAAGAACGACTAGTTAGTGCCTGTTCAGAAATGAGGTTTTTTGCCGGAGATCAAGGACTGCGAAAAAAATAAGCACAGGCATATGTTTGATATTCCGAGCATTATTTTTTTCGCATGACACAGAGATACGACAAAAAGACCATTTATGGACGAGCACTAGTTACGGTTGGCAGGAAATAACTGAACTACAAAAAGAGGTGTGAGTAATGAGCGACATGCAGGAGTTTATGGTGGCTCCATCGATACTGTCGGCAGACTTCGGCCGCCTTGGAGAAGAGATAAGGGCGGTTGAAACAGCAGGCGCGGATGTCATCCATGTTGATGTCATGGACGGCCACTTTGTGCCAAATATAACCATAGGGGTGCCGGTTGTCGCCTCGGTGCGGAAAATTACCGACCTGCCGCTGGATGTGCACCTGATGATTGACAATGCCGACCAGTATCTGGAGGATTTTGCCAAGGCCGGGGCAGACTGGATAACCGTGCATGTGGAGGCCTGCCCGCATCTTAACCGTACCATCAACCGCATCAAGGAACTCGGCAAGAAAGCGGGAGCCGTTTTAAACCCCGCTACGCCCCTGGTAACCCTGGATGAAATCCTGCCGGATGTGGACCTGGTGATGCTGATGAGCGTTAATCCCGGCTTCGGGGGGCAGTCTTTTATTCCGTCATCCCTGGACAAAATCCGTAAGCTCAGGAAAATGATCGAAGTAAGGGGCCTGGAAACAGGTATTGAGGTGGATGGCGGTGTCAGTCCCAAAACCATGGATGAGGTGGCTGGCGCCGGGGCCAACATATTTGTCGCCGGTTCCGCAGTTTTCGGCCAGCAGGACTACGCAGGGGTCATCAAGCAGCTAAAAGACCTCTGCTCGTCTGCCTGTAAAAGTTGGTAAAAAAAATACAAAAATACGGGAAACCTGGAGAGGAGTGTTATGGGAGAGCCAACATCTAATCTGGACGAACTGTCGGCCTTTGAAAAGTTGACAAAGTTGGCCAGGAATCCCTTTGATCTGACCGAGCCGGGTGGAT
>DAOVTM010000199.1 GCA_030633145.1 Desulfobulbaceae bacterium | reverse complement strand
TGTAGTGTGTCAAGAGGTGGGGTGTAGGCTAAAAAAGTGTCAACTACTTTTGGCTATATATGAAGGATGCCAATTTGTTCAATCAATATCGGCCATGATGTTCGATGTTCGATATCCAGCAACGACAGAGTTTGAAAGGCAATTCCAGGAACTGTGCGAGAGTAGATGGAAGAAAAAAATTTGCCCAGACCAAAGGTTTTCTTGCCCGACTTCGTAACAGTTGTGGCATCCCCAGCAATAATAATGGGTTCTGATTTGGTTAATAATGTTTTTGCAATCGCCAGTTAAGTGAATCCCAAAGAATTTCTTTTGCAAAAAAGCGTTGAACCGTACGATAGCTGCCGCCTTTCTCAGCCCAGCGACTGATACCAAGCATGGTGATTCTGCCAGTCATCACCAGTAAGGTTTGACTGATCACCTGGAGTTGGCGGTAAGTAGTCGTATCAAGCAGGGGATGCAAACAGGTTAAAATTGTGGTAATTTCATTCATGAGCAGTTGTTGGTTGTATTTATATGCTTTGTTGTGATCGCATATTCTAACAACTACTCATCTTTTTAGCCCTAATTAGTTCATATTTTGGCGAAGGTATTGATTCTTGGACAGGTTTTTTACCTGATGCCGTTTGATAAAGTGAAATTGTTTTCATATATAAAAAGTAAACAAAAAAGTAAACAAAAATGTGAACTTTGTCAATTTAACTTTTTCATTTATAATCACTGCGAACTCTTAAATAGGTGGAGCAATAGTAACCACAATCCGCATATCGGTATCCGCCCGTACTCCATGGGGTTCCCGAATATCCGCAACCAGCATGTCCCCGATTTTTGCGGGGATGGTTGCCCCCTCATCCGCCAGAAAGGCACATTCCCCATCACTGACCAGGATACTTAGCTGTCCATCACGATCATGGGAGTGGACTGGAAAAATATGCCCTCCCTTGATGTTAAAGTTGAGGATCTTAAAATGCTCCGAATCATGGAGGACAATACTCTTCATGCCCAGGGGATTGAATTCACGGCTCTCTTCAAGGTCAATTTTTTTCATTATCAGCACTCTCTTCTGTTAATTGTTTTTTAGCGGATACTACCCTTGCCGCCTCATTGTTAGAACCGAGGAGCAGGGCAAGATGGTGGGTATCATCAGAGTTGGACAGGGCAATTTTCAGGGTCATGGTCAGGGGAACGGACAGCAGCATTCCCACCGGTCCCAGCACCCAGCCCCAGAAAACCAGGGATATGAAAATCACCAGGGCTGACAGGCCGACCCCAGACCCCATGACCCTGGGTTCAACAAAGTTGCCAATGGTGATATTGGTTACAAGATAAAGTCCAGCGGTTGCCAGGGCGTATGCCGGACTTAACTGAACCAGTGCCAGCAGCACGGGTGGCACTGAGGCAATAATGGAGCCTATGGTAGGGACAAAGTTGAGGAGAAAGGCCACCACCGCCCACATCAGGGCAAAGTCAACCCCGATGATGGTCAGGCCGAGATAGATAATACTGCCAGTGGCCAGACTGGTGATGACCTTGAGGCCGAGATAGCGGTTAACCCCCCGGATGATTTTGCCGTATTCCCGCAGGTAGATATCATAATCATCGGTCATCGCCCTGATTTTATCCGGAAAGCCGGTGGCTTCCAGGAGGATAAAGATGAAAGTCACCATGATCATAAAGGTGTTGGTCAGCACCCCAAACAGGTTGTTGAGCATGTTAGCCGCCATCCGCATCAGCTTACCCGGATCAAACTGATCCTGGATAATCGCTTCGGTCAGCTCGATACCGTGTTCACTGCCCCAGAAGATAAGCTCTCTGGTGATGATGTTCAAGCGGTGCTGGTAGGTGGGCAACTGCCTGGAGAACTCCCCCATTGAGCTGCTGACAAGTCCTGCCAACAGGGTTTCAAGGAAGATGACGATCAGAACAAGGAGCATGATCGAGACCAGGTTGGGAACCCCTTTTACCCGCAGCCAGTAGAGCGGCGGGGCGCAGATCATTGAGAGGAAGGCAGCCAGGAGAAAGGGGATAACTATACTTTTTGCGGCCATGATACCGGCAACGATTACGACAACGGAGGCAAGATTTATCAGCATGGGGGTACCATAATACACTTTTCTCTTCTCTCAAAGACAAAAAAACGATTGTACTATCGAGCTGTTTTTCTTTTTCCCTGCAGGTTCAAGAGTTGGGAGACAAGCATTCCGGTCAGCATTAACCCACAGCCGATCAAACCCCTGGTTGTAAGTTGTTCCTCCAGTAGCAGCCATCCACCGAGAGCGGCAAAGACAGACTCCAGGGCGAGGAGGATGGCAGCGTGAGAAGGGTGTGTCCGTTGTTGAGCCACCACCTGCAGGGTGTAACCGGCTCCCACCGAGATGATCCCGCCGTACAGGATGGGAACGGCAGCATCCCGGATAGCACCAAGGGAAACCTCTTCCACCAAGAGTCCGATAAAGAGACACAACAGGCCGCAGGTAAAAAATTGGAACATGGCCAGTTGTATAGGAATGGTTCGGGAGGAAAGATAGCCCAGGAGCAGGACATGCACGGCCCAGAAAAATGCCCCGCACAGGACGAGTAGATCGCCTGGAGCAATGTTGAGGGCCTCGCTACAGCTGAGTAGATACATGCCTATGATTGCCAACAAGGCACCGAACCAGGTGGCTCCTGAGGTGGTCTGGCGGAAAAAGATACCCAGGATCGGGACAATAACCACATATAAGCCGGTGATAAAACCGGCCTTACCAGCCGTGGTATATTGGATACCGATTTGTTGAAGGGTTGCACCCGCAAATAGCACCATACCCGCAGCAAGCCCGGCAAGGGGGAGGGATACCTGGCTGGATGTACAAGGTCGGTTCTGTCCTGAACGAAGAACCAGGGGAAGCAGACAGAGACCTCCCAGAAGGAAACGGATGCCGTTAAAGGTATAGGGGCCGAGGTACTCCATGCCGACCCGCTGGGCGACAAAGCCGAGTCCCCAGACCGCTGCGACCAGTAGGAGCTGGAGGTCGGCAATCATTGTGAAGTGTTTTTTTGTCCTCATTGCTGTCTTATAATAAATGCTTGCCCTTCCTGGCAAACAATAATAGTATTGACTGCAATAAAAAGAAGTAAAAAAAAATGTTCACAGGAGTAAGATTATGGGGAGATGCTGTCAGATTATTGTCTTTGTCCTGGCTCTGGTTTTGTTGGCTGGTTGCGGAGGGAAAAATCCGCATACGCACAGGGGAAAGAAATACCAACCCACAAAAACCGCCATTCCTTCATTTCAGCCGCAGAAGATACCGGTAAGCTGCAATGTTTTTGCCCATCTTCTGGTCTGGCTGCCCGAGAATTCCAGCGGGAAAACCATTGCCCAATGGGTGGAAACAGAGGCACAGCTGTTGGGTGCAAACAGGCTGCTCATCGGCGGAAGCAGGCAGGCTGAGGATGACGAGGGGCTGCAGTTTGTCTATTACGGGCCTGAGCGGGAGTATAATAGCCGCGAACGATGGTTTGGCTGGAAATTCGGCCATGAAGAATGGACCGAGCAGGGGGAATGGGTTACACTGGGCTATAAGGAGTGGGGTAACGCAGACATCAGTTTCAATTATCCCATTGTCATGCAGGCTGCTTTTCTTCGCTGTCAGTAATTATTTCAGGCGGCTCTGTCTCCATCTGTAAGCCCTGTAAATAGTTGCGTACCAGGGATTCGGCCAGCACATCGGCTGATTCCGCTTGCACTGCATCCAGTTTGCCGCTCACTGCCAGCGAGCAGACCCCGTGCAGACCTGCCCACAGAACCCTGGCCGCACGTTCCGCCCTCTCTTGATCATTGTCCACCAGCGGTGCTACCATCCTGCTGACCAGGGTAAAAAGGGCATCAATTTTTTCCTGAAACCAGTCTGGAAGTGTGTTGCCGGGAGCCAGCTTATGGTCAACCAGCATACTCCAGAGGTGAAAATTTTCTCGGCTGAATGCAACATAAGACTGTCCCAGGCTGATTAAGGCGGTAATCGGGACGTTATCCCGGTTGCTCTCTCCCTCCAGCCGTGCATACAGTCTGCTCATGGTGGCAGCATTAATGGTCAGGATAATTGCATCAAGGTTCCTGAATACATTATAGATCGTGCCGATGGCACAGCCTATTTCACCGGCGATTTTTCTAATAGTGAGCTGCTCCATCCCCTTGGTGTTGATTAGCTCAGTTGCCACTTCAAGGATGGTTACCCGTAACTGTTCCCTGTCGATTTTTTGTCCTCGGCCCATAAGCAGTTGCTCTTTGCAGTTTGTGTTTTGTACGTTTAGGAAGTGCCGGACTGTGTAAGCCGTATCTTAACCATGTCACCCGCTTCCAGGGGCGATTTTTGAGCGGAAAGATGGATGATCGCATCTATCGCTTCATGCCGTTTGGCCGGTCTGACCAGCAGGTTCCCTTTTTCAATCCGTAGCACCGCCCCTGTCAAATTCAGGTAGGAACTCTCTTTCAATGGAACCGTTGTTTCCAGAACCGCATCAATCAGTTGGTTAGGGTTGGCGGCACACCCCTTGATACTGCTCAGGGCTGGGACGATCAACTCATGGAAGAGAAGGCGAACCGCCGGTGGCGGGCCGGGCAGGGCAAAAAATGGTATCTGCTCAATGATACCCAGCAGGGTGGCCTTGCCCGGACGCACCTTGAGCTGGCTATAGACAACCCTGCCGCCAAGCCGGGCAAAGACCTGTTCCATCAGGTCAAACCTGCCTGGGCCCATGCCGCCGGTGGTAATAATCATGTCCGGTTTTGCAGCGAGCATCCGGCGCAGCTCTGTGGTGATCAGCTCGGGTTCATCATCCACGGTAACGGATCTGGAGCAAGCGGCTCCGTATGACTGCAGCAATGCAGCCAGCAGGATTGAATTGCCTGAGATTTTTTGACCGGGGCGCACCACCGTCCCGACCTCGACCAGTTCACTGCCGCTGCACAGGATGGCGACTGCGGGTTTCCTGGATACAGGCAATGTCGTTGAACCATTTTCAGCCAGGGTCAGGAGATGAGCCGGGCGCAGGCGTGTACCAGTCTCAACAATAAGGGCACCTTCCCGGATATCACTTCCCCTGTGCCTGATATAGTGGTACTCGCTATTGAGTTCGCTCAACGGGATTGCCACTGTCCCCGGATGTTCACGACAGACCTCAAAGGGGATGACCCGCTCACAGTTATCCGGCACCATGGCTCCGGTCATGATCCGTACAGCATGACCGGGCTTCAGCTTCTTCACCTCTAATGAACCTGCGGCAATCTCTCCACTCAAATGAAAGACAGCCTGACCACTATTCGTTGCCTGGGGTGTGGAGGAGAGGGCAAATCCGTCACGGGTGGATTGGCTGTAGGATGGTTTTGGTCGTGAGGTATGGAGGGGAGTTGCAGTTACGCGCCACAGGGCCTTGCCCACTGCAACCTGTTCCGTCTCTGTTGGGGATATTTCTGCGGCAATGGCTGACCAGGCTTGAGCAAGGGTCAGTTGAACTGTCTGATAAGAGGTGTTTTTCATAAAAAAATAGATAAAAAAAGGGACACCTTTGCAAGGTGTCCCTGAGTAAAAATGACAACTACAGGCAGCCCTGTGTTCTGTGTTTAAACCGTCAGTTCTTCCCGAATCTGGGTGCGAGGGCCGCCGTGTCCTGCTGTGGACCAGTCGCGGATCGGAGCTGGTTTATTCAGCTCATCCTGTCGATTCAGTCGGCCCATACGATCATAGATCATCTGCCAGACACAGTCCACCTCAGAGTGGATTTCGCAGCGACCGTCCACAGAACCGCCGCAGGGTCCATTCATCAGGCTCTTGGCGCAGCGAGCCACCGGGCAGAGTCCTCCGGTGAGGTGGAGGACACAGTCACCGCAACCGGCACACTGTTCGCTCCACACACCCTGTTCAGCAGATCCGCCCAAAAAGGTGGTGTTCAGAGCCGGAAAAACATTCTCGTCCGGGCGCAGGTTGGCGATAAAATTGACACCGACACCGCAGGCAGTGGAGACAATTGCATCATATTTCCCTTTGAAGCGGTCAATGGTGTCAATGTACTCACGGTCGCACTGACGGACAAGAGAGTCATCAACCACCTCAGCCTCTTTGCCCGCTTTTTTCAGACCAAGACGGATAAGGGATGCCAGGATCTCGGCCTCCCGTTCACCACCGGCGGAACATACTGTTACACACCCCCGGCAGGCAAGGACAAGGATTTTTTTGCAATCCTGAACCATTTCTAATATTTCAGCCAGCGGCTTTCGTTCGGCAATAATCATCAAAAACTCCTGAAAAATTCCGTTTATATTTGAATCAGAACGGGCCAGCGCCCATTTTGCTGATCTGCTCATTCATCTCTTTGCCAGCCTGGACAAACTCCGGATGGAGACCCCGAGGCAGGTGATACATCCTGGCTCGATCCGGTTCCACATCCAGCTCAGCCAGTGCGTCGCGTACTGCCTGAACCCGCTTGGCTGCGCGTTCGCTGCCTTTGATATTATGGCAGCCGTCTGTGGGGCAGCCAACCACATAGACCCCGTCTGCCCCGTCTTCAAAGGCATTGAGCAGGGTGATTATTTCCAGTTTTCCGGTACAGGGAACACGGGTCATCTTGATATTTTCGGGAAAGTCCAGTCCCTGCAACTCTTTGCCCGCATCGGCACAGCTTTGCTGGGATGTGTAATGACAGCTAAATAAACGTATGTCCGGGGTAAAACTCATCGGATGCTCCACTTGTTATCTTATTTATGAGTTATGGTCGATTAAAGGTCGTTGCCTGATATTGACTAATAAGCGCAGGCGGCAATCAATCGTTCATCTTCGGATTCATTGAGGGTGATTGCCTGGGCCGGGCATTCGGCAACACAGATGCCGCAAGCCCGACAGTCGGCAACGTCAATGGTCGCAAAACCACCATCGTCAATTACTGGGATTTCCCAGGGGCAGACCCGGACACAGGTGAGGCAGGAGACACAGAGGTCACGCTGCACCTGGGCAGCCTTGCCTTTTTCAACCAGTTGCTCTTCGGTGCAGTAGCCTTTTTTCAAGGCCAGTCGAGCCAGGGTACCCATGATGTCGGCAAAGCTGACATCCTGGGGACAGACAAATACACAGCTCCGGCAGTTGGAGCAGTACCAGAGCAGGTCTGACTTGAGTAGCCGTTCTTCCATTCCCATCCGCACCATGTGGATTATTTTGCGCGGATCAAATTCAGGGATGGCCTGACTCACCGGGCAGGCACCGGAACAGGCACCGCAGGAAAAGCAGGAGTTGAGATGTTCGCCACCCGGCTCGGCCATAACCTCGGCACTGAAAGCGGGATTCATATCATGTGTTTTTTTGGACATACCTTCACCACAGAGTGCAGTTATTTTTTTAGTCAACCATGCTCAGTCGAAATAGACGAAATAGAGC
>DAOVTM010000058.1 GCA_030633145.1 Desulfobulbaceae bacterium | reverse complement strand
GATACTTCGCTTACCCCACTGGTTCCCACGCTCCTGCGTGGGAACCTTAATTGCCGCTCCAGCGGTTGATCAGGACAGACGGAGTCTCGCAGGCTCGCTTACCTGGAGCGTCCAAGTTGCGTACCCACGCTGGAGCATGGGTACGAGGCTATCCAAGATCACCATAAAATTTAAAGAGGATACGATCAGACTTATTACATAATATTAAAAACGAGCTTAAATCATTAGATTAGTACCCTAACAACCAAATTTCAACTCTCAATTATACAATGTTTGTTCACTACTACATGACCCCAAGCCCCCTGACCATCACCTCGGAAATGGCAGTGGAAGAGGCATACAATCTCCTGCGTAAGCACTCCTTTCGTCACCTGCCCGTGGTTGACGAAGCTGGAGTCCTGCTGGGCATGGTAACAGATCGTGACCTGCGCTCTGCCTGTCCCTCAACC
Organism: Desulfobulbaceae bacterium; assembly: GCA_030633145.1. GTDB lineage: Bacteria > Desulfobacterota > Desulfobulbia > Desulfobulbales > Desulfobulbaceae > DAOVTM01. The sequence continues at coordinate 12,779 of DAOVTM010000058.1, read as the reverse complement.
ATCCTCAAGGGAGATGCACTCCAGGTGGTGCGCGACCGGGTCAGTCAAACCCCGGTGGGGGATATCATGTCCAGGGATTTTGTCACCCTGGAACCGGTTTCCACCCTGGACGATGCCCTGCTCCGTTTCAAGTCTCGCTCCATCGGGGCCATTCCAGTGGTGGACAGTTCCAGGCGGGTGGTGGGGATTTTTTCCCTCAATGACATGATGGCCGCATGGCGCAGTCTGATGGGAATTGATGAAAAAGGCTCCATGTTGCTCACCATCAGGGATACCAACGAGGCAAATTCCCTCAGCCGTCTGGTGCAGGCTCTGGAAAGAAAAAAAATTGCCTTTACCCGGTTGATTCGTTCTCCCGGCAAAGGAGATAATGCCAGCAGGGAACCAGCCATTGTTTATCTGCGGGTCAACACCTTTAATCTCTCAGCTGTGCATCGAATTGTTGAAGAGGCTGGCTTTACAGTGCAGGTTCCTGACTGGAGCGGAGATGAGGAGCTGGAAGAAAAATGATGGAACAATTCTTTTTTCCAAACACGATTGCAGTAATCGGAGCCTCCCTGAGTCCGAACAAGACCGGATACACCATTGTCAACAATATCCTCAGTAACGGGTTCAAGGGAACAGTTGTCCCGGTCAACCCTGCCGGGGGCAGCCTGCTGGGACTTGAAGTCGTGCAAAGCCTGCGTGATTTTCCTGGAGAAATCGACTTGGTCATCATTGCCCTGCCTGCGGAACTGGTACTCCAGGCCGCAAAGGAGGCTGTGCGTAAAAAAGTCAGGGGGGTAGTGGTCATCAGTGCCGGGTTCAGCGAAACAGGCAAAGAGGGGCGGCATAGTGAAGAACTGCTCCGTGAAATCATCTCCTCTGGCAATGCGCAGCTGCTGGGACCCAACAGCCTCGGCCTGATGAACACGGACAACAACCTCAATGCTACCTTTGCCGGAGCCATGCCGAAAGTAGGTTCCATCGGGGTCTTTTCCCAGTCTGCTACCCTCTGTTCCGCCCTGCTGGATATTGCGGCTCAACGGGATATCGGCTTGTCCAAGCTGGTCTCCATCGGCAATAAGGCCGATATATCGGAAGTTGACCTCCTCAAGGCTCTGGCCGACGACCCGCAGACCTCAGTCATCATCGGCTACCTGGAAAATATTAAGTCCGGGGATATGTTTATCAAGGCGGCAGAAGACGCTGGCAATAAGAAACCGGTCATTATTTTTAAATCAGGCACCTCTGAAGCAGGACACAGAGCCGCTGCCGGGCATACCGGTGTCCTGGCCAGAGCCGAGACCGCCTATGGAGCAGCGTTTAAACGCGCCGGTGTCTGTCGGGCAGATACCTTTACGGAACTGTATGATTATGGTGTCGGCTTTGCCAGCCAGCCGTTGATATGCGGCAAACGAATCCTCATCATCAGCAATGCGGGCGGGCCAGCCATCATTGCCGCCGACGCAGTGGCAAGGGCAGGCCTGGAAATGGCTGTTCTGACAACGGATAGTGACACTCCTCCGACCCTGCGACAAAACCCGGTCAACCTCACACCATACAGTGATGCGGAAAGCTATCGTGCCGCCATCCAGGCTGCCCAGCAAGACAGCAGTGTTGACGGTATTTTGATCCTCCTTACGCCGCAGCCGGTCACAGCTCCCCTCTCTATAGCCCAGGCCATAGGTAATACTGCCGATGGCTCCAAGCCGATACTGGCTTCGTTTATGGGCGGTCAGTCTGTTGAGGAGGGGAGAAGAGTACTGGCAGCCGCATCCATTCCCCACTATCCCTGCCCGGAACGGGCTGTACGGGTCTTTCAGATTATGCACCAGTACGGGGGCTGGAAACAGCGACCGGAACGGATGGTGGTGCGTTTTCCGGTCAATCGGCGGCGGGTGGAACGAATTATTCGTAGAAGTCAGCGCACCAACCGTTTGCAGCTGGGCGAGGTAAAGAGCAAGGACATCCTCCGTGCTTACGGTTTTCACACTATGCAGGGACAGCTAGCCCATACTGTGGACGAGGCAGTGGAGGCTGCTCGGTTTATCGGCTTTCCCGTGGCTATGAAGATCGTGTCACCAGATATCATTCACAAGACAGATTTGGGCGGGGTCAAACTCAATCTGGCATCCAGCCGGGAGGTGGAGGATGCCTACGAGCTGATGATGCTCCGTATCCACAACCATGTTCCGGATGCGGTTATCGAGTCGGTTTTTGTAGAAAAGATGGCCGATCCCGGCCTGGAGGTCATTATTGGCATGAACCGTGATCCGCAGTTCGGCCCCATGCTCATGTTTGGCCTGGGCGGGATATTTGTGGAGGTTATGAAGGATGTTACCTTTTACCTGGCCCCCATCACTGAGGGCGAGGCCATTCAGATGCTCAAGTCCACCCGCTCCTACCAGATGCTCCAGGGAAAACGGGGCAGTAAAGAGGTGGATATCCAGACCCTGGCAAATGCCCTGCAGCGGATATCCCAGCTAACCACGGATTTCCCACAAATTCTGGAACTGGATATCAACCCGCTCATTGTCGGCACCGAAGGGGGTAACCCTGTGGTGGCTGATGCACGGATGACGTTTCAAAAGAGGGATGAAGGAGGATGAGCTATGCCCGCCCACCCTTACTCTTCCATTTATTTTTGCGAGCAGAAGAGCCTCTTCTTGTGTTCGGCCTGTTGTTGCTGCCCCGTTTTTTAGAAGGGGCGGTAAGGGTGAGATCACCGAAATCAAAGTCTTCAACAGTCTCGCGACGAATCTTTCGGCCAAGAGTCCGCTCAACGACCTGGATTATTTTTCCATCCTCGGCTGTTGCAAAGGTCACCGCCTCTCCTGTTTTCAAAGCCCTGCCAGTGCGTCCTGTTCGGTGGGTATAGGCCTCCACAGTGTCCGGCATATCGTAGTTGACAACATGGGAGATACCTGAAACATCAATTCCCCTTGCTGCTATATCCGTGGCAACCATGATATTAAATTTTCCACTCCTGAAACCTTCCATGGCGTTTTTTCTTTGATTTTGCGAGAGGTTTCCCTGCAGGGAGGTTGCTTTGAAACCTTTTTTCTGCAACTGAACGGCCAATTTCTTTGCCTTGTGTTTTGTTCGAGTGAAGACCAGGGTGGTCTGCATTTCCTTTTTCTTGAGAATGTTGGTCAGCAGGGCGGTTTTACGACTCTGGGCCACCTGAAAGAGGGCGTGGGAAACCATTTCCGTTGGTTTTTCAAAATTAATCTGGATTTTAACGGGATTTGACAATATATCCTGGACAAAACGACGGATTTCACCCGGCATGGTGGCAGAGAAAACCATGGACTGCCGTTTGGCAGGAACCTGCTTGAGGATACGGCGGATATCAGGGAGAAAACCTTGATCGAGCATCTGGTCGGCCTCATCGAGAATCAATATTTCCAGGCCGGACAGGTCTATTGTCCTGCTCTGGATATGGTCAAGCAGGCGACCGGGACAGGCCACCACTATTTCCACGCCCTTTTGAATATTTCTGATCTGGGGCAGTTTACTCACTCCGCCATAGATCGTACAGCTGCGTACGCTGGTGCCGATGGCCAGCTGCTGAATATTTTCATGGATCTGCTCTGCCAGTTCCCTGGTTGGGGACAGGATCAGGGTTTTAATTTTTTTGCCACCACTCTGCTGGAGTCGTTGCAGGGTCGGCAGAACAAAGGCCGCTGTTTTTCCAGTCCCTGTCTGGGCCAGCCCGAGGAGGTCACGGCCCTGCATAAGATGGGGTATGGCCTGTTCCTGGATGGGGGTAGGTATTGTATAGCCGCATTTGTCAATAGCGGCAGTGATGGTTTGATGTAAACCAAAGTCTTGAAAATTCATAGTACTCCTTGGTGACTTTCATGAAGTCATTATCTTTGATGGACACGGGTTTGTCGAAAAAACAAAACCGGTCAGGTATTACAGACATTGTCTGTAAAAATGTTTTTAAATAGTGTTGGGTTTTGAGTTTTGAGAAAAAATTGCACAAGACCTCATACTTCAATTCTCACAACTCAATGTAGCAAAGGGGAAAATGCCGATACTCGTTTTCTGCTGGTTTCCCGAAAAAATTTCAGCAGTAACTTTAATGGCACCAGAAAAAACTGGGGAACACCGACGTTGACGGTGTGACGGAAAAGAAAATGCTTACGATAAATAAATTATAAACTGACTGACCTTACACTGATTAATGATAAATGCAAGTAAATAATAATGAGACTTCAAAAAGAAGTCAATACCTTTTTTTATAGCAGTAAATTTGTGCCTTAATGTAAGAGCAGCATGATTGCAGCTAAAGGTATTTGTTTTTTGACTACAGGAGGAGGGACTGTCCAGGTGCAGCTGCTGGTCTCAATATCCAACAGGACACTCTCGTCAGCAACAGCGATTGTCCGGGTACACTGTCCAGCAGGGTTGGTTCTGCTGAATGTAACTCCATAGGTACCACTGGTTGCAACAGGTATGGAAAAACCGCCGCTCGCACCTGTGACGGCATAGTATTGTCCATGGTCTGGAGTTACGGTTACATTTTCCCAGCCCTCACCTGGATCGTATTGGTCATTTCCATTGCTGTCTGTCCACACCGTTCCAACAATAAAGGTGTTGACGTGGTCAACCGCTTCCGCTCTGGTGGTGGATGCCATGCAGTGATTTGCTGTAGTGACATACGGCCCTACAGCAGCATCAGGGTCTGGTTGAAGAATAGAGGCAACACCTATGTTGGAAAAGTTTTTCTCTACCGACATGACAGCTATCCGGTGCCACCTACCGTCGAGCATACCACTGACTCCAGTAGAACTCCAATCTATGTTCCAGGCAGCATGGGCATTCAGTCCTGAACGAGCATAAGAAAAAACATTTCCCTGATAGGAAGAACAGTAAAAGCCGTTATCCCTGATATAAGCTCCCTGTCCATCGTGATCTTGGGCATCACGTGCAATAAGAGCTGTGGAATGGGTATAGGCAGCAGCATATAAACGGTTGTCAAATGATGCCGGCTGCATACTGCCAACACTGGCAAATTCATTTTGCAAAAGATCAGTATCAACTCCATAATAATCACGCCCACTGGCAACATCCCGGTCAGAAGAATTAGCAAGCCGCCAGCCTTCCCGTGCCGGGTTGGATCGAGCCCTGTTCATCAGCCAGATAATTTGTTGTTCGCGACCGTTGGGATGTAAACCGTCGGCTGTTTTATGATAGGTCCACTCTAACAGGGGCGTGCTGGTTGTTATTTCGATACCAGCTGCCACTGGGTCGGCAGTTGTTTTATCCTGTCCAGTGTCTGGAGAATGTATTTCCTGTGCCATGGAATCAGCAGTAAACAGTGGGTTTGCACAGTAAGCGAGAAAAAAAAGAAGAATAAAGGTGAGGTGATTTGAACGCATGATTCGCTGTTGGTTTCTTTAAATGATTTCAGGTACTCTCCCAAGAGGAAAAAATCTTTGAAGAGAAAAAATAACTCAATTAAAGAAACAATAGAACATCTATGATTTCAGAGTAGATGTCAAGGGAAATATGAGGTTTAGTGATATATTTTTGTAAACAAATTAATAAGATGTGTCGATTGGGAAGGGTTCACGTTTAATAGGGGAGGAGTTTCATAAATGAGGGCAGAGTAACATAAAACTTGCCTTAAAGAGCTATAAACAGTATCTTTTTCTTCATAGGAACTTCGGTTAAGCCAAATTAAGTCATGTCTTGTACAAGCGGACAGTTATCTTATGGAGCTGTACAGATACATAGAGTGCAATCCTGTCCGTACAAAGATGGTAAATGATCCAGGCAAATATTACTGCTCCAGTTATCAGGTCAATGGATTGGGAAAAGAATCTAAGTTATGCATACCACATCAAGAGTATTTGACCCCTTTTATTCCAATTTTGATGTACTTGTTTCTGTGGGATCGACAAATCCCTTAGTAGTTCGGATTGAAGTCACCAGCCCACCACATGACCCCAGTACAACTATAATAATTCCTACATTAACGGTGGGTTGTTAGCGGTTGTAGTTATTAAGAAAAAAGAGGCAACAGGTCATCCCTCCATGAAAAATCTAAATAAATGGGGTCAGAATAAAATTAAATACTTTATGGTTACAGTAAAATGCGGTGTTCTTTTATTTCTAAATTAATTTATAAATTAACCAATCCTGCAAAATTACTGTTGACCACATGGGAAATGGGGAGTTATTCTTAAAAGTGTCTTTAGTGTTTTTTCAACTCATGATAATAAAAATGTATCCTGTTTAAATTTTATGGTAGCCTCGTTCCCACGCTCCAGCGTGGGAACGCAACTTGGACGCTCCTGCGTCCTATAATAGCCGCTGGAGCGTAGGAACTAGTGAACCGTAGGGCGGGAGGTTGCCCGACTAACCATTAATTTTAAAAAGGATACGTTTTTCCCTATAACAGACCTCGTAAAAAATCGTTTATTTATTGGCTGTAAACCCCTGTACATGGGCAACAAGAGCAAAATTGGACATTTGTCGGTCTGAGTTGTCAGTTATCAGTGTGCAGTTTTTAGTCACTGACCACTGATAACTGCATACTGGTAACTTTACACAAAATAAAATCGAAGCAAAGTGTCCAAAAATAGGGTGAAAATTACTATGCATTTACTATGTCTGTATAAAGAATTGATTCAGAAGAATTTTTGATCTTTACTTTTTAATATACATAATTCCTTCATCACTTACAACCGGCAAAGGATATGCAATATGTTTTTCCTGATATTTCGTAAAAAAAAGAAAGTTGAATATCGAAAAGATGTGCCTGGTCTGTGTGTTATTCTCTTGATCTGTACACAAAAAAATCGGATACCAACTTAAGGCGGGACAAACCGTAATTTCAAATAGATAACTCTTGTCGTTCTCTGGTTCCCACAGACGGAGTCTCGCAGGCTCGCTTACTTGGAGCGTGAGAACGAGAGGGAGTGAAGAAATGTCCCGGCTAAAGTTGGTAGCCAAAAAATCTTTTGCAGAAAAAATAATAAAATGTTTCAATAAGTTAAAAATCAGAAAAATATAATAATATTTTGAGGTAACAAAGGAGGAGTCAATGAAGTTATTCTTTTCAATCGCAACCCTGTCGCTCATTGGTGTAATGGGCTTTTTTCAATCTTCCCTGGCAGAGCAAATTGACAATCGAACCCCGGGGTCGTATGAATTCAAAATGATGCTGAAAAAAAATACTTTTACATCCGTAGAAAAAGGAATAAAGGCTTTTCAAAAGAAAATTGTTCAGGAAGCTGAGGTGTCTTTTAGTGGCAAAGTTGAGGAAGAGGAACGAATTGTCACCTATCTTGACACTAAAAAATACCATTTATACAGAAATGGCTTCATGCTCAGAAAACGTTTTTCTATAAATGATGGGATTCCAACAGATATGAAGGTAACTCTTAAGTTCAGAAATAAAGATCTTAATGCGGTGAGTAATAGAGCATTTTCCCCGGAACTATCAACCATTCCGGTTAAACCTAAGTTTGAAGCAGATGTTATAAAAAATACAACTACATCAACAGGAGCGCAGTACATTTATTCACACTCTGCCAGTGTCAAGTTTGGAAAGTTTAAGAAAATATCACAGTTGATGGAGCTGTATCCTGTTCTTAAAGAGCTTGAGACTGTTGGAACTCCTAAAATACAAGGTACAATGAAACTCAAGAGAGTCAATAAATTTGTAGCCCATGAGACGGTGATTGAAGTTGGCACGCTAAAAATAAACCAGCAAGAGTGTGATGCTTCTTTTACCTTCTGGTATGAAGCAAAAAAGAAGCAGGAGCCGATTGTCGTGGAATTCTCTTATGTTTGCAAAAATGCTACTGATGAAGCTCTGAAATTGTATCAAACTATCCTTAGTTTGGATGATTGGGTCAGCGAAGATTCCATGACCAAAACTGATCTCGTATATGGTGATTAAGGGCAGCAGTTGAAAGTATCGCCTACAAGCAAAAAAAACGGGTAAGGATAAATTGGCCTTGATCATCGTTTCGGCTACTCAGTACGAAATACCAAATGGCAAAACGATGATCAAGGCTCCCTTTTACATTAAACTACATAAGGAGTCTCACTTAACCAACCAACTCCTGTACACTCCGGGCAATGGAAACCCCATCAAGCCCCTGCTGCTGATACAGGTCGGCAGGTTTACCGGAACCACCATACTGAGCCACACCGAGACGTTTCATCTTTGGAGCCAGCCCTTTTTCCAGCAATGCCACTGCGACAGAGGCTCCCAATCCGGTCTCGATATGGTGATCCTCCACCGTGATAATCGGGCCGATACCAGCCGCCTCAATCACCGCATCCTCGTCCAGCGGAATCAGGGATGCCATATTCAAGACACCCACTGATTTACCTGCTTCCTTTAAAGTTTGCCATGCCTCAATACAGGCCGGGGTAACCGCACCGTAGGTAATAATGGTCGCATCGCTTCCCCTGCGCAACCAGTCCGCCTTACCCGCTGTGAAACTGTAATCCGCATCATAAAAAACCGAGCCGTCTTCCCTGGTAATGGTCGCCATCTTGGAACGTCCCATACCGACAAAGAAATTACCGGGCTGGGTTGCAATATAGCGGATTATACGATCAGTCTGGTTGGGGTCACCGGGCATGAACACGGAAAAACGGAAATAGTTTTTCATCAACCCCAGATAATCCACACATTGATGGGTGGGGCCATCTTCCCCTACGTCCAGTCCCACATGGGTGGCAACCACTTTGATATTGGTGTGGTTAAAGTCATTGAGCCGGTTCTGATTATAGACCTCGGAAACGGCAAAGGAGCCGAAGGTGGAGAAAAAGGTAACCAGATTTTCACAACTCATGGCCCCGGAAACCGCTGCGGCGTGGTGTTCCTGGATGCCCAGCTCAAAATAGCCGTCAGGAGAATGTTTATGAAAACCTCCCATCTTGACCGAGCCTTCCAGGTCGCAGGAGACACCGGCAATCACTGGCGGTTGACCAGCCTTGTTATTGGCCTCGGCCAGACTGAGCAGGGCATTGCCGTAGCCGGAGCGGCAGTCGGTGACCGTGTCCGCATCATAGACAATGGGTTCTCCCGGAGAAATTTCAGGATAATCCGTACGGGGGGCCATGATGGTGTTGGTTTTGACCGGCTGCTCTCGTTTTTCCTGCCAGTCCGCAAAATCGTTGTCCACACCCAGTTCACTCAACGCATCAGCCAGCATATCCGGGGGCAGGGGAGAGCCGTGGTATTTGGCCTTGTCCTCCATAAAGGATATTCCCTTGCCCATGGTGGTGCGGGCAACAATGACCGTTGGTACGCCGTTGTTGTTTTGATATGATTTTCGCATGGCCTGATAGATTGCGTTATAATCATGGCCGTCTTCCAGGTAAATCACTTTCCAACCCATGATCCGGTACAGCTCACGGATGGGCGTTGCCATGACATCTTCCGTTGTACCGCAGATCTGGAGATGGTTGCGGTCAACAAGGACGGTCAGGTTATCCAGTTTATATTTGGTTGCATGGCGCATGGCCTCGGTAATCTGCCCTTTCTGATGCTCGCCATCGCCCATTAAACAGAATACCCGGTTGTCGATGCCCTTGGTCTTAAATGCCTGGGCCATGCCCACGGCAGTGGAAAGCCCCTGGCCCAGGTTGCCGGTATCCCACTCCACGCCAGGCACAATGGTTTCTACATGGCCGGGAAAGCCGGAACCAGTGCGCCGGAAACCGGCCAGGAAATCGTCTTCAGTGAAGTAGCCGTACTCTGCCAAAACCCCATAAACAGCGGGTGAGATATGACCGATGGATTCAACCATTCGGTCGCGGCTGGTCATGCGGGGAGCCTTGGGATCATTTTTCATGATTCCATAAGCAACCAGCAGCATGTCCAGGGAGGAGAGGGAACCGCCGGGATGCCCGGAAGCGGCCAGGCTGGTGGAGAGCAGGATCCGTTTGGCGCAACGGGTGCGCATCTCCTTGAGGCTGGTGATTTCCTGGTCTGTTAAATTAGTCGCGGATAGGTCTAACTTCAGGGACATTGTCAACTCCATGGTATCGGGTGATGGGTATAATTATATATACAAGATTTGCAAATTGTTATAAATTTGTAAATTGTTATAATACACTGTTTCAGAAACACAACAGGAAAATCAGACTCTGGCTAGGTATCAAACTAAAAACAGTATTATGAAGATAGGAACAATATCCCTTAATGCGCCCTTTATCCTTGCCCCGCTGGCAGGCTATACTGACTTGGCCTTCCGTCTCCTGTGCCGGGAAATGGGGGCCGGATTAACGGTTTCAGAGATGATTAGCTGCCATGGACTGGTCTATGGGCAGGAAAAGACCGTGACCATGATGCGCACTGTTGCCGAGGAAACACCGTTCGCAATTCAACTCTTTGGCAATGACCCGGAAGTTATGGGCAGGGCTGCAGCCATTGTCAGCAGTCACCCGGCAGATGTGATTGATATCAACATGGGCTGTCCAGTGCGTAAGGTGATCAAAAAAGGATCTGGCGCAGCCTTGATGAAAGCGGAGAACCGGGGCAGGGCAGAGGCGATTATCCGGGCGGTGTGTGATAATACCGACCTGCCGGTGACGGTTAAGTTTCGCAGCGGCTGGAATGAGGATTGTATAGACGCTCCTGTGTTTGCGGCCATGGCTGAGTCTGCCGGGGCTGCTGCGGTGACTGTTCATGCCCGTACCTGGAAGCAGATGTTTGGCGGTAAGGCTGATCGCTCGGTGATTGCGGCGGTGAAGCAGCGGGTTTCAATTCCGGTTATTGGTAATGGGGATATTCTGAGGTATCAGGACGGGCTGGATATGATGGCTGAGACAGGTTGTGATGCGGTTATGATTGGCCGGGGAGCCTTGGGGAATCCCTGGGTTTTTCAGGAGTCAGGAATGCCTGGGCATCTTGAGGAACGCCTATATGTGATTGGTCGGTACCTGGAATTGGCTGAGGAGTTTCTGGATGTGGAGCGGCTGCTTTTTCGGATCAAGAATCATGTCTGCCGCTATTTTGTCGGGCTGCCTGGGGCTGCTGGTATTCGGCATGAGATTGTTGAGTGTCCAGATCTTATCAGTATTGGTAAGGTTATTCAATCCTTGTAGGGTGTGCTGTGCGCACCATTCAGTATAGGTTCCCAAGCTGGAGCTTGGGAACCAGATTAAAAGCTGGAGCTTGGGAACCAGATTAAGGAGTTTCTGTAAGTACTTAAGTATTCGAAAAATAGTTCTTGACAAACTTCAGGGTCATTAGCCATAAATGCTGAAATCTATCCACTTACATTATGTTTGACAACAAGTTCGTAATAACAGTCGATTAGGACTTGTAGTGTTCTGTGGATCTCCATAGGGTGTATTTTAAAATACTCCAGATTTTGATTTAGACAAAATTCCTACCAATCGAGGTCAACTGCTACCTGATTGATATTTTTTGATAATTTTGTCAATATTTATTTTTCGAAAACCTGAGAAAATCAAAGAAGAAAACGAAAGTGTCAACTGAGAATGATGGATACTGCGCCTTTAAAGCAGAATCTCAAAATGATCCCCAACCGGTTTCGGGATTGATCGCTCTCCTGCCGTTCTTTTCGTTGCAATAGCCTCACGCATATCAAGGATCACCGGTTCAGCAGAGGCATAATAACCATGCCCCAGGTCAAGGATGCCGAAGCCGCTCACCGTGATAGTGTCCATATCCGGGAAGGTGCGCATTGGTGGAACAAAACCCACCCGGTCGTAGCGGTGTTTCCATCGAGAACCGGCAACAGCCTTGTCATCCGGGGAGACCAGCAGGGTGCGGTTCTCAAATTGGTGCGGAAACAGGGTTGTCTTGTCTTTAAAGGTGCGGACATCTTCGTCCGGGGCGCAGAAGAAGACCTGGCCGAGGCTGAGGGTATGGTCGTCTGCAACCAGTCGTTCCAATGCGCTGAGGAAGCCGCGATTGCCCATGGAGTGGACAAAGAGATGAATCCGTTCCGCTCCTGATTTTTCTGTTATTTCGTGCAGGAATTGGGCAATCTGGGCTACGCTTGCGGTGATGGTGGCCTCGTCTGCGGAATAGGCGGTCATGTCGCCACGGGACGGCCAACTGTAAAAGGCTATTTCACCGGGCAGCTTCAGGTCGTAGCCGATCTGAGCCGCCCGGATGGCGGCCTCTACGAAATCGACGTTAAAGCCGTGGATCAGGACAAAGACGTTGCGCTCCCCCGGATTCCACCACTGGGCAAGGGTATCCGCAAATCCCGCCCAGAAGACATTGTGGGGTAGGGTAAAGGTTGCCTTGACCTTGAGGGTGTCGTCGGCCTCAAACCGAATCCAGCGCAGCCACCAGGGGACGCCGATGGAGCCGGGTTTATGGCTCTTGGGGATGAAGACGTTACAGAGGCCGTAGGTTATCTCCTCCACTGATTCTCTGGGGTCAAATTGAATCTCGCCCGCAAGGTCAATTGGTTTGCGGTTGGTTGCAAACCAGACCCGCACCAGGCGTTGATCCGGGTCAATCCAGGCTTGATCTATGGAGCGTATTGCTTCGGGGGGCGCAGTTTGGGCTTCCCGCCAGAGGAAATGGTACAGGGTTTCGCAGAATTCTGCAAAATCCTGATCCCTGAACAGATCCCGCAGGATCAGGAACTCGTCTGCCTGTTGAAAATCATCCTGATCGGTAATGGTGTTGGTTGCGATGTCAGCCATCAGGGGGTTGAGGTCGATCTGGAAGTCTTCTGGTATGAGTGCTGTTTCGGATGGTGAACGACGGGGCAGATCCAGTGAACCTTTGACGTGGATGGCGGATTGGCCAAACCATTGGAATTTGACCT
>DAOVTM010000350.1 GCA_030633145.1 Desulfobulbaceae bacterium | reverse complement strand
CTTGGCAAAGGCTCGGGTTCGCTCCACCCCGCCCGCATCCGGGGATACCATGATGACATCTTGGAAATTTTTCCGAATATGCTCAAGCAGTACCGGTGCGGCATAAAGATGATCCACAGGTATATTAAAAAAGCCCTGGATCTGCCCGGCATGGAGATCCATACACAGCACCCGTCGGGTGCCGACAGCCATCAACATTTCCGCTACAGCTTTGGCAGTAATGGGAACCCGTGGTCGTACCTTCCGATCCTGACGGGCATAACCGTAATAGGGTATGACCGCAGTTATCCGTCTGGCTGATGCCCTGCGCAGGGCATCTATCATGATCAACAACTCCATCAGGTGGTCATTCACCGGTGTACAGGTGGGTTGAATAACAAACACATCTGCGCCACGGACATTTTCTTTAATCTCAACGAAAATTTCACCATCACTGAACTGTTTGACATCTGCTTCAGCGAGCGGCATGTCAAGATGATTACAGATTTCCCTGGCTATTTCCGGATTGGCGTTACCGGTAAATATCTTGATTATGTTCGGCATTGTTTTTTAACAGCGAGTTATTTTTATATAGATAAAATAAACAGTCATTAACTTGATAGCATAGGAATTTTCATTTTCCACCCTCGTTCCCATGCTCCTGCGTAGGAACCAGTGGCAAAACCCGCCCGAAGGGCGATACGTTCAGACTATTTTTTACTCAAAAATGGCTGGGACGGAGGGATTCGAACCCCCGAATGCAAGGATCAAAACCTTGTGTCTTACCGCTTGACGACGCCCCAGTACATTGCACATTTTATTTTTTTCAGCTTAGTGAATCAACAAGATAAACCTGATTATACTTGTTTTTAAACGCTTGATAACATTGCTCAGCCTGTGGGCTGCGCTGTTGGGAAAACAAGCCAAATACCGTTGCCCCGGAACCGGACATCATGGCTCCGTCTGCACCAGCGGTCAACATCTCCAGCCTGATACTCTTAATAATCTTGAATTGCTCAGCAGTTACCCTTTCAAGATCATTATACAAATCGTCTGGGTGGAACGGCTGAGAACAGAAATCCATATCTATTGTATCAGTCTTTTCCTTTTGCGAACCAGACAGAATATCGTTTTTTTTCGTGGCTGTCAATGCAAAAGTCTCAAAGACCCATTTTGTGGACACGTTAATACCTGGATTGACCAGCAGAACCCGAAAACCCTTCAGTCCAATAGCTGGTTCAAGCTGTTCCCCTATACCTGTTGCCCAGGCCGCAGACATATCATTGTGGACAAAAAACGGTACATCCGCCCCCAGACGCAGAGCCATGGCGGCCAGCTGCGGGCGAGTACAGTTGCTGCCGGTCAGCCTGTTCAGTCCCAGCAGGATTGCTGCCGCATCACTGGAACCACCGCCCAGACCGGCAGCCACCGGGATATTCTTTTTCAGGACAATGCTGACTCCCTGGTTGTCTCTGCCAGTCTCTGTAAAAAAAAGTTCGGCTGCACGATAGACAATATTTCCCTCATTAACCGGCAGATCCGAATTTGGGCAGGAAAGCCGAACTCCCTGCTCCTGCTCCAGGGTCAATTCCAGCTGGTCATGGAGGGTCAACTTCTGCATCAGGGTCTGTAGTTCGTGGTACCCGTCCGCTCTCTGTCCCGTTATTTTCAAAAAGAGGTTAATCTTGGCAGGAGCCTTACACCTCACGCTGCTCCCTTTGCCTTGATAAATCGCATTTTCATCTCATACACCACCTTGGTGAGCAGCTCATTTTCCCGCTCATCCAGGTTGCCGCTGGTCTTATCCTCCAGCATTGCCAGGGTGTCAATGGTATGCTTGGCAAGTTCCAGGTCAACTTTTTTCTGACCAGTCTCAGGATGGGGCAGATCCCCCAGATGAAAGAGGGCTGTAGTGTTGAGGGAGAGGACAAAGGAAATAAAAGAAACTGCTGGCATGACGCATTTTCCCTGCTCATTTTTCACTTTTCCATCCTGGCATCCGCAGTCTGCTGCTTGTTCACTCATAATATTCCTGTTTTATTCTTTTATAACCACATCATCAGATGGATGTTTCTGGCTTCTTATGCCGGAAGCTCAAGAGCAAGGGCATCATCAATTTTATCCAGCTCCAGCACCCGGTTCAACAACTCCTTAGTAACCGGTCGATCTGTGTTGATGAGGATAATGTTCTGGCGGGACTCTTCCTCCCTCCCCACGACCATATTGGAGATATTGACCCCCCCCTGGCCCAGGGTCGTACCCAAGGCACCGATGACTCCAGGGACATTCTTGTTATAGACCAGCAGCATGGGTCCAGCCGGCAAAGCCTCAAGCCTGAAGGAGTTGAGACGTACCAGGCGTGGTTCACGGGCTCCAAATACAGTACCGGCCAGCATGTTTTCCCCCTGGCTGGTGGTAACCCTTACCCGGATCAGGCTGGTAAAATCCGCTGCCTGACTGGTGCGGGATTCCACCACCCTGATACCGCGATCTCTGGCAATGATCGGGGCATTGACGTAGTTGACCGCATCCTGGAGGATAGGGGTAAACAGTCCCTTGAGAAAGGCCACTGTAACCGGCCCGGTGTCCTGATCGGTCAGGTCGCCGCTATACTCGATATCCACCTCCTTAACCCCGCCCCTGGCAATCTGCATGTGCAGGGAACCAAGCATCTCGCCCAGAGTAATGAAAGGGCCGATTTTGGCCAGTACATCATCGCTGACCGAGGGTACGTTAACCGCATTGCGCACCGTACCCTTGAGGAGGTAATCCGCCATCTGCTCGGCAATGGCCACTGCCACATTTTCCTGGGCCTCGGAGGTTGAGGCACCTAGATGGGGGGTACAGATAAAGTTGTTAAGGCTCAACAGAGGGGTGGTTTCCAGAGTAGTGGGTTCCTTTTCAAAAACATCCAGGGCTGCCCCGGCAATTTGATTCTCTTTCAGAGCATGATAAAGGGCCTCCTCATCCAGCACCCCGCCTCGGGCGCAGTCGATGAACATGCCATCCTCTTTCATGGCCGCGAAAAACTCTGTGGAAAGGAGGTGGTGGTTATCCTTGGTCAGGGGGGTATGCACAGAAATAAAATCAGCACGTTGAGCCAGCTCCAGCAGCTCCATCCGCTCAACCCCGATCTTTTCAATCAACTCCTCAGGCATGAAGGGATCGTAGGCGATGACCTTCATCTGTAAACCCTGCGCCCGGTTTGCCACAATGGACCCAATACGGCCAATTCCAACGATTCCCAGGGTCTTGCCGGTGACTTCCCGGCCTGAAAAGCTCTTCTTCTCCCATTTACCGGCCTTCATGGAAGCAGTGGCCTGGGGGATATTGCGGGCAAGGGACATCATCATGGCAATGGCGTGTTCTGCGGCAGTGGTTGCGTTGCCGTCCGGGGCATTCATGACCACAATGCCCTTTTCACTGGCAGCGGGAATATCCACATTATCCAAGCCAATGCCGGCTCGTCCTACCACCTTCAGTCTGGTGGCCGCCTCAATAATATCCTCACGCACCTTGGTGGCACTGCGGATCACCAGACCATCATAATCAGGGATAATGGCCTTGAGTTCTTCCGGGGGTAAACCGGTATTGACATCTACTTTGAGACCGGCCTCGGTGAGTATTTTTTCACCAATGGGGGCAAGATTATCGCTGATTAAAACTTTCATTATCCTCTCCTGTAGAGTTGTGAGGTGTGAGGATACTCATTACTCACGACTCATCATTCAAAATTAAACAAAAATCAAAATTTAACAAAACTTCACTGGTTCCTACGCTCCAGCGTGGGAACCTTAATTACCGCTCCAGCGGCTGTCATAGGATGCCGGAGCGTCCAAGTTGCGTTACCACGCTGGAGCGTGGGAACGAGGCTAAAAATCAAAATTTAACAAAATTCAGAATTAAACAAAATTCAAAATTAAACAAAACTTGTTGATTTTTAATTGCAAAAATTGCAGTATAACGGGATTGCCCTTTTCAGACAATACAAAAAACTGCAAAATCATTCCGGGCAGAAAGAGCAGTTCACATACGTTTACAAAGAATCAGGAGTAGATCATGACTGAAGTTCGTGTCCGCTTTCCACCCAGTCCCACCGGATACCTCCATATTGGCGGGGCTCGAACCGCCCTGCTTAACTGGCTGTGGGCGAAAAAAAATAACGGTAAACTGATCCTGCGTATTGAAGATACAGATGCGGATCGTTCTACTAAGGAATCCATTCAAGGAATCATCGACGGCATGAACTGGCTGGGGCTGGATTGGGACGAAGGCCCCTATTTCCAGACCGATTTTTCCGATGACCACACCCGAGCCGCAGAGCAGCTACTGACATCGGAACACGCCTATAAGTGTTTCTGTACCAAGGAAGACCTGGACAGGAAACGGGAAGCGGCCATGGCTGCCAAAGCAGATGTGCGTTATGACGGCACCTGCCGTACCCTGACTCCTGAACAGGTCGCAGAGAAGGAGGACGCGGGTATCCCTGCGGTTATCCGCTTCAAGGTACCACAGCAGGACGGGGTGGTAGCCTATGAGGACGAGGTGTTGGGTACCATTAAACGGGTCTATTCAGATATTGAAGACTTTGTTATTGT
>DAOVTM010000254.1 GCA_030633145.1 Desulfobulbaceae bacterium | reverse complement strand
TTGCCAGTCAGAATCGACCTACACGATTACTTTCTCTGTAGCTTCAATTCTACATCCATAAGGATGACACCATGACCGCAAATACAATCACCCGGATCGAAGCAAAAAAGGCAGAAGTTGACTACGAAATTTCAAAATTTAAAATCTATCTTTACAAGCAATGGCAGATCTTATATTCTGATCTTGTGTTATACATACGATATGCTATATGTGGTTATCGAAAAAAGTAGAAAAAAAAATTGACGCAGGTATTGGAATGAGCAAGGAATAAAAAAATGAGCGACGAACGCCGACGTTTTACTCGTATCGAATTCGATGCCGAAAGCAACATCATTATCAAGGGAACCCACTACCCCGTGTCTATGCTCGACCTTTGCCTCAAGGGGGTACTCTTTGAAGCTGACACGTCCCTCCCCATTGCCATGGGCGAGGAATGCCTCCTCACCATGCGCCTATTCGATACAGACATTGTGCTTGAGTTCAAATCCAGGCTCGTACACCAGCACAACAAGGCCATGGGTTTTGAATTTTTCAGCCAAAGCCTGGAGAGCTTTACCCATCTTCGCCGTATTATTGAACTGAATGTCGGGGATGAAAAAATTGTCAACCTCGAGCTGTCCGAACTCTGGAACAGATGATCAGGATACACATTCCCCAAAATTCAACCTTTATGCCCTTATTGAGCTGAAGAATCCCTTACAAGCTCCTCTACAGGTACATATTCCAGCTCAAAGGCATCAGCCACCCCGGCATAGCACACCTGTCCGTTGACAATGTTCAAACCGTTTCTCATGCCGGTATCATCTGTTGCAGCCTGTTGCCAGCCCTGATTCGCCAGTTGCCGGGCAAAGGGCAGGGTCGCATTGGTCAGAGCCAGGGTCGAAGTCATGGGAACCGCACCTGGCATATTAGTAACACAGTAATGGACGACACCATCCAGCAGGAAAATGGGATCACTATGGGTCGTAGGTCTTGAGGTTTCAAAACAGCCGCCCTGGTCAATGGCCACATCCACCAGCACGGCCCCCTTTTTCATGGTTTTAAGCATCTCTCTGGTCACCACTTTCGGAGCCTTGGCTCCATGCACCAGCACTGCCCCGATCACCAGATCCGCCTCCTGAACCAGTTTACGGAGTATCGTGGGGGAAGACATAACCGGGAAGCAGTTTTTCGGCATAATCTCAGAGAGGTGGCGGATACGTTCCAGGTTCAGATCAAGGAGATACACCTTGGCTCCCAGACCGCAGGCCATCTGGGCGGCATTGGTTCCGACTACGCCGCCACCGATGACCAAAACCGTTGCCGGTAGCACCCCTGGAACCCCGCCGAGAAGGATACCCCGTCCAGCATGGGAGCATTCCAGGTATTTGGCTCCCTCCTGGGCTGCCATACGACCGGCAACCTCGCTCATGGGGGTCAACAGAGGCAGAGTATCGTCAGAGCCTGTTATGGTTTCATAAGAGATACAGACCGCATTGCTGTCAATCATTGCCCTGGTCAACCCTTCATTGGCGGCAAAATGAAAGTAGGTGAAAACGATCTGACCGGAACGGATCATGGGGTATTCCGATTCCTGGGGTTCCTTGACGTGCAACACCATTTCAGAGCGTGCATACACTTCCGGTGCTGCGTGGACAATCTCTGCCCCGGCCTTGCGATAATCGTCATCGCTGAAACCACTGCCAATGCCCGCAGTACTCTGCACCATCAGGGTATGCCCCTGACTGACCATCACCTCAACCCCGGTCGGGGTCATGGAGACACGATTTTCTTCTGATTTTATTTCCTTGAGAATTCCGACACGCATGTCAAACTCCTTTACAGTTTGTGAGAAAACAACGCAAATTTAAAATATGTTTACGATGTCTGCATTCCAATACGCTTCAACAATGATCAAGTAACCCGGAAGACCTCCTCCAGGGTCGTCTCACCAGCCAGCACCTTTCGTAAACCATCCTGGCGCAGGGTCAGCATAGGCGTATTCGGATCCTCCAGGGCGGCCCGCTTGACCTGACCGGCATCCGAGGTGCTGAGAATCAGACTCTTGATAGTATCCGAGAGAATCATCAACTCGTAAATGCCCTGCCTCCCCTGATACCCGGTTTGCAGACATTCATGGCACCCCTTGCCCCGGTACAGGGTTGCGCCGGAAAAATCCTCTACCGGCAGATCCAGTTTTTCCAGATATTCGGACGAGGGAGTATAGGGTTCCCGACAGTGGTGACAGATGCGTCGCACCAGCCGCTGGGCCAGGATGGCGTTGACCGATGAGGAGACCAGAAACGGCTCCACCCCCATATCAATCAAACGGGTGACTGCGCTGGCCGCATCATTGGTATGAAGGGTGGAAAAGACCAGATGACCGGTCAGGGCAGCCTGAATCGCCATGTCAGCGGTTTCCTTATCTCGGATCTCACCCACCAGGATAATATCCGGATCCTGGCGGACAATGGTGCGCAGCCCATTGGCAAAGGTGAGATCGATCTTGTTGTTGACCTGCATCTGACTGATGCCGTTGATCTGATACTCAATCGGGTCTTCAACGGTAATGATGTTGACATCAGGGGTATTGAGGATGCTCAATATCGAGTAGAGGCTGGTGGTCTTACCGCTGCCAGTGGGTCCGGTAACCAGGATAATCCCGTGCGGAGCCTTGATCAGATCCAGCACAGTGTCCAGGTTTTTCGCTGACATCCCCAGCTGCTCCATGGACAACAGTACATTGGACTTGTCCAGCAGACGCATGACCACCCGTTCCCCAAATGCCGTGGGCAGTGAGGAGACACGAAGGTCGATATTTTTATCCGCAATCCGAATCTCTATGCGCCCATCCTGGGGCAGCCTCCGTTCCGCAATGTCCATCCGAGCCATGATCTTGACCCTGGAGACCAGCTTGGCCTGGACATGCTTGGGCGGGGTGAACATTTCATAGAGGATACCGTCCACCCGCTTGCGAATCTTGACCAGATCTTTATACGGTTCAATATGGATATCACTGGCATTATCCCGCACTGCCTGGGAGAGCATCAGGTTGACCAGCTTGATAACCGGGGCATCGCTGGTGTCGTCCAACAGGTCGGCGGTCTCTTCAATCTCCGAGAGAATGGCCTCGGGATCGTCCTCGTCAATATCCTGCAAAACCTGATCTGCTGCCCCCTGGCTGGTCTTGTCGTAGGCGTTATTGATGGCCACAAAGATGGCACTATGGGGAGCCAAGCAGGTCTTGATCCCCTCCCAGTGCAGAACCCGCTGCAGGTCGTCCAGCTGTTGGAAGTAAAAGGGGTCTGCCAGGGCAATGTAGGATTCCTCCGGAGTGGCAATGGGAACCATCTCGAATTTCTTCAAAAAGCCGATGGGTACCCGGTCAGTGAAAAAAGACTCGGAGGTCAGGGGCAGGGTCTCTTTCAAATCCAGACCGGTCTGCATTCCCCTGGCCTGGAGGAGTTGTTGCTCTGTGATCTTTTCCTGCTCCCGCAGGATCTCACCGAGACGACCGCCTTTTTCCGCCTGAAGAGCGGCTGCCTCTCCCACCGTGTCCGCATCCAGGCCAAAGGAGGCAACAAGAATTTCCGCAAGCTGTTTCATGGATGGATCACTGGTTCTGTTGCAGATGTTTAAGGTTTTCCATGGCCGTGTTACGCAAGGCATTGTCCACCTCGGCACCGTCCCCTTCAAAATTTCCAGCTGCAATATCCAACACCTGCTGGTACATTGCCGCAGCCTCTTCTCTGCTGCCCTCATGTTCATAAATGATGCCCAGGTTGATCAGGGCGTAGGGGTTGTCGGGATTGACCTTAAGGGCCTGGTCAAAGAAATCCCTGGCCTTGCCATACTCTTTCTTCTGGAGCATGGCAAAACCAATATCAGCCAGGGCTGTGGCGTGTTCAGGATTTGGTTTATCGTAGAAAAACCTGTCCGGGATCTCACTGGAGCCTTCCTGGACATACTCCATAATATCTCGTTTTTTATAATAGATATTGGCCAGTTCTGGAGAATTTTCCACAATGCGGGGGGTAATAAAGATAAACATATTGGTTTTCTTTATACTTTTACCATGACTTTTAAACAGCCAGCCAATCAGGGGAATATCACCCAGGAACGGTACCTTATAGTCGCCGGAAGAGGTGTCCTGGCCAATGATTCCGCCAATGACCACGGTCTCCTCATTATGGAGTACTACAGTGGTATTTGCTGTTCGCTTAAAGGTGGTCGGCGTGGCAACATCCGCAGCACTCTTTAGCTTGGTCACCTCAACCGATATTTCCAGTCTTACCAGATTCGCCTGGTTGATCTGGGGCGTAATCTTGAGGGTTGTACCCACATCCTTATAATCATAATTGGTGTAATCCTGAGTGCTTCCGGTATCTGAACTGTTTCTGCTGGTGATATAGGGGACATTCTCACCAACCACAATAGATGCCTCTTTATTATCAGTGGTTAAGATCTGGGGAGTGGCAATGATATTGATATCAGAGTCTTCCTGATAGGCATTGAGAACTGCGCCCAGGTCAGGGAAATAGACACCGCCGATTTCCACCCCTTTTTTCAAGACCCCCAGGGTAAAGCCGGAGGTACTGAGGGAGCCACTCTGGATATCTTTCATGACGTTATAGGGCGAGTCCGCACTGCCGCTGAAACCGCTTGCCAGGGTGCCGGTCTCATCATGAAAATCTCCGCTCCCGCCCCACTCTACCCCGATTTTAAAATTCTTATCCACCGAAACCTCCATAATCAGAGCCTCCAGATAGACCATCTGCCTCGGGATATCCAGCTTTTGTATCACCTCTTCCAACACCAGATAGTCTTCCTTGGGGGCGATAATAATCAGGGCATTGGTCTCGGGATCGGCGGTGATCTTGAGATCTGTAGAAAGAGCCGGAGCCTTGGTCTTGCCCTTGGCACCAGTACTCTGCTTAGTGGGCAGGGTAGTCAGCACCTTGACCAGCTCCTCGGCATTGGCGTGCTGCAGATAATAGACATGGATCTTGCCGCCCCCCTTGGGTGCCTCCGTGTCCAGCTTTTGCATCAGGTCGCGAATTTTCTGAATCTGGCTCCGGGGGGCAAAGACGATCAGGGAGTTGGTTCGTTCATACGGAATGATCTTGATGATGGTCTGTTTGGAACCCTTACGGGCGGCACGAACAAACAACTGGCTGATGGATTTGGAGACATTGGCCACCGAGGCGTGTTCAAGGGGAATGATTGCCAGTTCCTCGCCCACTGACGGGACATCCACCAGCCGGATGATCTCCATCAACCGGTGAATATTGGACAGTACATCGGTGAGAATCAGAATGCCGGACTGGGGATGGGCAATCATGACGCTGGTCTTGGAGACCAGGGGAGCGAGAATTTTTTTCAGCTCATTTGGGTCGGCATGAACCAATTGAATAATCTGGGTCACCACCTTGTCCGAGGGGTACATGCCATGCCCCTGGCGCAATGTTTCAATGGACTTGGATCGGGCCTGAACCGCCGGAACAATCTTGATCACCGAACCGCTTGGAACCGTGGTATAGCCATGTACCTCCAGCACGGATTCAAACACATGGTAGGCATCCTGGGTGGATATTTGGGAGGGGGAGATAATGGTGACCTTACCCTTGACCGTTCGGTCAACGATGAAGTTTTTACCGGTCAGCTCACTGATATATTTGATGAATACGCTGATATCAACATCGTTGAAATCTATGGTGACGTACTGACCGCCACCGCTCGTGGGGTTGGCGGGCTGAGCCTTTACCGACAGAGGGAAAACCAGCAACAGCCAGCCAATGCAGAGCAATACCAGCAGGCTTGGCAGTAAGTGAACTAAACTATATTTTTTTTTCATAATTTGATACTTTTTTAATATTACCAGCTTATTGGTACATAGATGTGTCATCCGCCGGAATGTTCCGGCATGTCAGGTTGCTTGCTTCAACATTCCCAGACCATCCCTACTCCAGAGCGGGAAGCAGTCCTTCATCAGTTGGCCCCCCTCTATCGGGTGGCGGCCCACCATCCATGGGCATCT
>DAOVTM010000101.1 GCA_030633145.1 Desulfobulbaceae bacterium | reverse complement strand
TAAGACCAATTTTAAGACCTATTTTCATTAAGTACTAATGCAAAATTAATCTAACATTTCCCCACCGGTTCCCACAGACAGAGTCTCGCAGGCTCGCTTACCTGGAGCATCCACAATACATTCCCACGCTGGAGCGTAGGAACAAGAAACGTTTGCGGTTTCATTCCGTAGAGACAAGAACATCTCCTGCCTCTATGGAATGTCCCCCTTCCCGAGAACTCCTGTTAAGGATAAAAAACCGGCGGGGGAGGGGGAGGACCAGGATAATACCCCGGCGGCGGAGGAGGTGGGGGTACAATAACTCCCGGACCCGGTACCACTATAACGGGCGGGCCTGGTACAACCACCGGGGGAGGAGGCGGATAATAATAACAACCGCCCAGCAACCCTGCCATAACCAGGGATAAAATCAGAAAAGATACCTTCATGCTCATACCTCCAGAAATAATATTTATCAGCCAGCAGCCTGCTCCATGGCAACAGCCACCGCAACAGAGGCTCCGACCATGGGATTATTGCCCATACCGATAAAACCCATCATCTCCACATGGGCGGGGACGGATGATGATCCGGCAAACTGGGCATCACAGTGCATCCTGCCCATGGTGTCGGTCATACCGTAGGAGGCCGGACCTGCACCCATATTATCGGGATGCAGGGTGCGACCGGTGCCGCCGCCCGAGGCAACGGAAAAATATTTCTTGCCCTGCTCATTACACTCCTTCTTATAGGTGCCGGCCACCGGGTGCTGGAAGCGGGTCGGGTTGGTGGAATTACCTGTGATAGACACATCCACCCCTTCCAGGTGATTGATAGCCACCCCTTCCCGTACATCGTCGGCACCAAAGCAGCGTACCTCTGCCCGCGCCCCATCGGAAAACGGCTTTTCCAGAACAACCGCCAGGGTTCCGGCTGCATAGTCAAACTGGGTCTTGACATAGGTAAACCCGTTAATCCTGGATATAATATAGGCAGCATCCTTGCCCAACCCGTTGAGGATCACCCGCAGCGGTTCTGTGCGCACCCTGTTAGCGGACTTGGCAATACCAATGGCTCCTTCAGCAGCGGCAAAAGACTCATGACCGGCCAGAAAGGCAAAGCAGCGGGTCTCTTCCCGTAGCAGCATGGCTGCCAGGTTGCCATGCCCAATGCCCACCTTGCGGTCTTCGGCAACAGAACCTGCTATACAGAAGGCCTGCAGTCCGATTCCCAGGGTTGAGGCGATCTCTGCGGCTCTGGTCTGTCCTTTTTTCAGGGCAATGGCCGCTCCGACTATATAGCCCCAGCAGGCGTTTTCAAAGCAGATGGGCTGTACCTCCCTGACAATGGTATAGACATCCACCCCCGCATCCGTGCAGTTTTGCCGCGCCTCTTCCAGATCCTTGATCCCGTACTCAGCCAGGGTCGCATTGACCTGATCGATTCTTCTCTCATAACTTTCAAAAAGTGCCATGGTCTTTACTCCTGCCTGGGGTCAATGGTTTTTACTGCGTCTGCGAATCGTCCGTAGGTACCGCTGGCCGACTTCAATGCCTCAGCCGGATCAACACCCTTCCTGATACTCTCCATCATCCTGCCCATGGAGACGAATTTATAGCCGATCACCTCATCGTCCTTGTCCAGACCCAACTCCATTACATAGCCCTCTGCCACCTCAAGATAACGGGGTCCCTTCAGCTTGGTGCCGTAGGTAGTACCGGTTACCGTACATAAACCCTTGCCCAGATCTTCCAGCCCGGCTCCGATGGGCAGCCCGCCTTCAGAAAAGGCCGATTGACTGCGCCCGTAACTAATCTGCAGGAAGAGTTCGCGCATGGCCACGTTGATGGCATCGCAGACCAGATCGGTATTTAACGCTTCCAGGATGGTCTTGCCGGGGAGGATCTCCGAGGCCATGGCCGCAGAATGAGTCATGCCGGTACAGCCCACGGTCTCGATCAGGGCCTCTTCAATAATGCCGTCCTTGATGTTAAGGGTCAGCTTGCAGGCTCCCTGCTGCGGAGCGCACCAACCCACGCCATGGGTCAGGCCGTTGATGTCTGTTATCTCCCGCACCTGATTCCACTGTCCCTCTTGGGGGATGGGTGACGGCCCGTGGTTTGTCCCCTGGACAACACAGTGCATCTCCTTTACTTCAGAAGAGTAAATCATAATTTGTCCTCAATGAGTAATTTGCTATGATGTATATTGAACAGCCTATCTGCCTGTTTGTCAGGGTACAATATTTCCATAAAAAAATGGGAAAAAACTGACCGGTATGGCAGGAAAAGTGATAACTATATCTATTTATAACGCTTGATTTTAAATTTTCTCGTAACTTTCTTAAATTTTTATAACCGTTTCATACGAATTACTTTGCAATATAGCTGTTTTTTTTTTATCAATTATTCTTGAGATTAACTCCCCGGACATAAGTGCGACCGGGCATGGGAGAGTTCTCCTGGGTTAATCTGAATTTCACACAGTACCCACAACAAAATCATGTTCAACAAACACCTGCTTTCACTACAAGATTTTAACCAGCCTCAGTTGCAGACCTTGCTGGTTCGAGCCATGGTACTCAAAGAAGAGACGAGAAAGGGCATCTGCCAGCAGCCGCTTACCGGCAAGACCATCTGCATGTTGTTTGAAAAGGCATCGACCAGAACACGGGTTTCCTTTGAATCCGCCATGTACTCCCTGGGCGGTCAGGTCATTTATCTCTCCTCCAGAGACAGCCAATTAGGCCGGGGCGAACCACTCAAGGATACAGCCAGGGTGTTGAGCCGCTATGTGGACGGCATTGTGGTGCGTACCTTTGGTCAGGAGATAGTTGACGAACTGGCTCGTTATTCGGACGTGCCGGTGATCAATGCCCTCACTGATCTCCACCATCCCTGCCAGGTACTCAGCGACATTATGACCGTGATCGAAAAGAAGGGTACCCCGGAAAATCTGGAAATCGTCTGGATCGGAGACGGCAATAATATGGCCAACTCCTGGATTCAAGCGGCCTCAGTACTTGGCTTTTCATTGACCCTGGCCTGTCCAGAGGGATATGAACCTGACCCGGAGATCTTATCCATTGCCCGTATGAAGGGTTCCTGTCCTATCAATGTTATGTACGACCCGATAGAGGCGATTGAGGATGCGGACGTGGTCTCCACCGATGTGTGGGCCTCCATGGGTCAGGAGGAAGAGGCTGATGAGCGGATAGAGATCTTCAAACCGTATCAGGTTAATAAAGAGTTGCTCTCCCGTGCTGAGGATGATGTTATGGTTCTCCACTGTCTGCCCGCCCACCGGGGTGAGGAGATTACGGAAGAGGTTTTGGAGGGTGCGCAGTCTGTGGTCTTTGACCAGGCCGAGAACAAGCTGCACATGCACAAGGCTATCCTCAACTGCCTGCTGGAAGATGCGCAGCAACAAGCCTGATCCATATTTACGATAAAAAAATTACTATAAAGAAAAATACAATAATAAAAACTATGACACCAGATAAAATAGTCCTGGCCTACTCCGGTGGGCTGGACACCTCGGTTATTCTCAAATGGCTGGCTGAAGAATACCAGTGTCCGATCATTGCTTATGCAGCCGATGTAGGCCAACAGGAAGACTGGGAAGCGATTCGCAAAAAAGGCATGGCCACAGGTGCGGAAAAAGTGATAATCTCCGATCTTAAGGAAGAGTTTGTCCGGGACTATATCTTTCCCGCCTTTCGCGCCAATGCCATTTATGAGGGTTCCTATCTGCTGGGGACCTCCCTGGCACGACCGATCATCGGTAAGGAGCAGGTGCGAATTGCCATGGAAGAGGGTGCCAACTCGGTCAGCCACGGTGCCACAGGCAAGGGTAATGACCAGGTGCGCTTTGAACTGGCCTACCTGGCTCTGAACCCAAAGCTGCAAATTATAGCACCCTGGCGGATCTGGGATCTGAACTCGCGCAAAAAGCTGGTCGCCTTTGCCAAAGAGTATAACATTCCCATCCCGACCACTAAGAAAAACCCGTACAGTTCCGATGAGAACCTGCTCCATATCAGCTTTGAGGGTGGTATCCTGGAGGATCCCTGGAACGAACCGGAAGAGGATATGTTCAAGCTGTCTGTGTCCCCGGAAAATGCCCCTGATAAGCCCACCTATTTTGAGATGGATTTTGATGCTGGTAACCCGGTGTCCATTGACGGTGAACGAATGGAACCAGTGGAACTGTTCACCAGACTGAACAAACTGGGCGGCGACAACGGTATTGGCAGATTGGACATGGTGGAGAACCGCTTTGTGGGCATGAAGTCGCGCGGGGTGTATGAGACCCCGGGTGGTACCATCCTGCGCGAGGCGCACCGGGATCTGGAGACCATTACCCTGGATCGGGAGGTGCTGCGCATTCGGGATAGCCTGGTTCCAGAATACTCCAGACTGATCTATAATGGGTTCTGGTTTTCCCCGGAATTTGAGATGCTGCAAAAGACCATGGATGAGTGCCAGAAGACGGTCAACGGCACCGTGCGCATGAAGCTGTATAAGGGGAACTGTATAGCGGTGGGCAGGAAATCGGATAACTCGCTTTACTCTGAGGCTCATGCAACCTTTGAAGAGGACGAGGTCTATAACCAGGCCGACGCTGCCGGGTTTATTCGCCTCAACTCTCTGCGTTTGCAGATTCAAGCCATGAACAGGCAGCCAGAAGGTAGAGGGTAGGGAGCAGGATGACGGACAAACAAAAAAAATCCGGTAAGCTGTGGGGTGGCCGCTTTGCCGAGCAGACTGCGGCCTCGGTGGAGGCATTTACCGAGTCGATCTCCTATGACTGGCGGCTGTATCGGCATGATATCCTTGGCTCCAAGGCTCATGCCCGAATGTTGGCAAAGCAGGGAATGATCAATGACGATGAACTGACATCCATTATCCAGGGGTTAGATGAAATTGAGAAAGAGATAACAGAGGGTTCCTTTCAATTTCGTCCTGAGCTGGAAGATATTCACATGAATATCGAAAAGGTACTCACTGATAAGATCGGTGCTGCCGGTGAAAAACTGCACACTGCACGCAGCCGCAACGACCAGGTGGCTCTCGATATCCGCCTCTTTCTCCGTGATGAGAGCAAGATGCTCGATCATTTGCTACAAGAGGTGCAGCGGTCATTTATTTACCAGGCTCGCACCTGCCTGGGAGCGGTCATGCCCGGATATACCCACTTGCAGCGAGCCCAGCCAGTGCTGTTATCACACCATCTGCTGGCCTATTATGAGATGTTTGGCAGGGATCGGGAACGGTTGGCGGACTGCGCCAAACGGATCAATGTCATGCCCCTGGGAAGTGCAGCCCTGGCCGGAACCGGTCTGCCCATTGATCGGGAGTTTGTAGCCCTGGAACTTGATTTTCCAGCCATCTCAGCCAACTCTATGGACACCACTGCGGATCGTGACTTTGCCCTTGAATTCCTCTTCTGCCTGACTACCATTCAGTTACACCTGAGTAGGATGGCCGAGGAACTGGTTCTCTGGTCCTCCAAGGAGTTTGAGTTCATAAACATCGGCGATAAATACTGTACCGGCTCCTCCATTATGCCCCAGAAGAAAAATCCGGATATCCCGGAACTGATCCGGGGCAAGGCCGGGCGGGTGACCGGATCCCTGGTCTCCCTCCTGATGACGGTCAAGGGACTGCCCCTTACCTATAACCGAGATTTGCAGGAAGACAAAGAACAGATCTTTGATGCCCTGGACACGGTCAAGGCCAGCCTCTCCATCACTGCCGAGTTGCTGGCAAACAGCAGCTTCAACACCAAACAAATGCGAGCCGCGACCTATGGTGGCTTTATGACCGCCACAGACATTGCTGATTACCTGGTCAAAAAGAACATGCCCTTCCGCCAGGCGCACTCGGTGGTGGGCGGGATTGTGGCCCACTGCCAGCAGCGAAATATAGAGCTTACAGAGCTTACACT
This sequence comes from Desulfobulbaceae bacterium, assembly GCA_030633145.1. Classification (GTDB taxonomy): domain Bacteria; phylum Desulfobacterota; class Desulfobulbia; order Desulfobulbales; family Desulfobulbaceae; genus DAOVTM01. The sequence continues at coordinate 4,541 of DAOVTM010000101.1, read as the reverse complement.
TCAAGAATTACAGGGTTTTTCCCAACTGATAAAAGAAGATATTTTTGATGTCCTTTCCGTGCAGGGATCGGTGAACAGCCGGTTGTCCCAAGGTGGTACAGCCGAAAAACGTGTTACCGAGGCCCTGCAACGAGCGGAACAACAACTGGAGATCGTACAATGAGAGCATTTTTTTTGTTACCGGGTAAGAGAACGTACAGCGTACAGGGTGTTTGCATGGGATTGCTGCTGACCTTAGGGTTGGTATCAGGCGGCTGTGGCTATAAAAGCCTGCCGGTTGCGCCTCAGGGGCTGGTTCCCATGCCTGTAACCGATCTGAAATATCAGCTCAGTGAAAAAGGGGTCACCCTTACCTGGAGCTATCCCCAGCAGACCCTGACCGGGGAAGAGATCGACGAAGTCGATACCTTTCTCCTCTATCGGGCAGTTATCCCGACGGAATCCTACTGTGATACCTGTCCGCTCCCCTGGGGCAGTCCCATCAAACTGCCGGGCGGTGTTTTGCCGGGCATGGGCGGCAAAATAGCCTCTTATGAGTCCACCCTGTTGCGGCCGGACAACCTCTATTTCTTCAAAGTCCACTCCAGTACAGGCTGGATGGCCAAATCCGGCCCGTCCAACCAGGTAACCTTTATGTGGCAGACCCCGCCTGAGGCACCCTCTGAGCTTACTGCTACCGCCGGTGACAAACAAGTCCACCTGGCCTGGCAGCCGGTGACCAGTCATCTGGATGGCACCCCTGTTACCGAGCCGGTTGAATACCAGGTTTCTCGCAGCCAGGGTCGTAATGCCTTTAAGGACGTAAAACAGGTATCAGGTACCGATTTTACAGACACTGGTCTCAAAAACGGCATTGCCTATGCTTACAGGGTGCAGACCCTGTCCCTGTTTGACGAACATGTTGTCAACGGTGGCACCAGCGAACCTGTTGAGGTCAGCCCAGTGGATCAAACACCACCGCCGGTTCCGGTAAATATTGGCGCAGTTCGTACCGCTGCGGGCATCAAGATCTATTGGGATCGGGTCAAGAGTAAAGACCTGCGCGGATACCGGGTATTCCGGCGTGGGCCGGAGGACAGCAAGCCTGAATTCCTCGATACGGTCTATGCCCCATACAGCCTGTTTGAGGATACCAACGTGAACGGCAATGCCCGTGATTACTATTACTCAGTTTCCAGCTTTGACAAACTGAAACCAGCCAATGAGAGTGCGCGTTCTGCTGGGGTACGGGTTCGTTAAAAGGAAAAAACATTGAATCATTTTACTTATAAAAACGGGTTGCTCTTTTGTGAGGATATTGGGGTGACAGAGATTGCTGCCCTGGTACAGACCCCGTTTTACCTTTACAGTCAGGCTACTTTGCAGCGTCATTTCACCGCCTTTGATTCCGGTTTTGACGGCACGGAGCATCTGACCTGTTTTGCGGTCAAGGCCTGTTCCAATATCGCAATTCTCAACCTCTTTGCCCAAATGGGCGGCGGAGCGGATATTGTCTCAGGTGGTGAGCTGTTACGGGCCATGAAAGCAGGAATTTCCCCGAAGAAGATCATCTACTCCGGGGTTGGCAAGACCAGGGCTGAGATGCGGGAGGCCCTGTATGCGGGCATCCTCATGTTCAACCTGGAATCCCCCCAGGAACTTGATCGATTGCAGGAGGTCGCCGCCGAACTCGATACTAGAGCCAGGGTCGCCTTCCGCATCAATCCGGATGTTGATCCAAAAACCCACGCCTATATCTCCACCGGACTTGCGAAAAACAAGTTCGGGATACCTGTTGACGAGGCTGGGAAGGAGTATCTGCGGGCCAGGGATATGGAGAATATCGAGATTATCGGGGTAAGCTGTCATATAGGATCACAGTTGACCCAGGTCGATCCATTTATTGCGGCTCTGCGCAAGCTGAAGGTCTTTATCAGCGAATTGGTGCAGGAAGGGATAAAAATTAAATATCTTGACCTGGGCGGTGGAGTCGGCATTACCTATGATGACGAGCAGCCTCCCCATCCCCACGACTATGCCAGGGCTGTCCGTGCGGAGTTGTCTGATCTGGACTGTACCCTGATCCTGGAACCGGGCCGAGTCATCACCGGAAATGCCGGTATCCTGGTCACCGAGGTGCAATATACCAAGAGCAACAGCGGCGGCGAAAAGGTGAAACGGTTTGTCATTGTTGACGCAGCAATGAACGACCTGACCCGCCCCTCCCTGTACGGATCCTACCACGAGGTCATTCCGGTGCGGGAAGACACAAACCCAACCCAAGAGGTCGATATTGTCGGACCCATCTGCGAGACAGGTGACTTTTTTGCCCGTGACCGTATGATGCCGGTAACCGCCCAGGGTGACCTGCTGGCCGTGATGAGCTGCGGAGCCTACGGATTCACCATGTCCTCCAACTATAACTCACGCCCCAGGGCTGCCGAGGTACTGGTGGCTGGTGACCGCTTTCAGATCATCCGGGAACGGGAGGAGTTTGATGACCTTATCCGGGGAGAGTCGTTGAGTAGGCTGTAGGTGCGGCTTTACTGCGAAAACGTTTCAATCAGAAAGTGAAGAATGCCTTTTTTTCGATAGTTTATTCTGAAAGCTGGACAGATATGCCCCGTAGATTAAGCAGATTAACGTGTAAATGTTAAAGCCAAGATGGATTTTTGCCTTTTTCCTATTATTTCGGTAGTCAGCCCATTGCATGGAAAGGCAGGCATCGATTAATGACCCGTCTATGGCAACAAGGTCACCAAGACCCGAAAATTGTTTTGGCATACTTTTTCCAGCTCTGGCCTGCAATGCTGAAAAAACAAACATAAGTTGGTCAAGCCCCCGACTATTAGTTGCTTCGGAGAAAGAACTTTTTTTGATCCCCTGTTCTGGAGCAATCGTATCTCAAGCATAGTCACCTTTTTCAAGTAAGTAGGTGAACATAAATAATCTAATATTTTACAACGGACAGCATTTACCCGTTTCCTCGTTCCTACGCTCCAGCGTTGGAACAAATTTTGGACGCTCCAGCGTCATGTTACAGCCGCTGGAGCGGCATATCACGGTTCCCACGCAGGAGCATGGGAACCAGTGGGAAAATGTTAAATTAATTGTGCATTAGTACTTAACGGTCTATTACAGCCGGATTCAATTGCAACATAAAGAGGTTTCTGATCAGTTTCATGAATTAATCCGTTTTATCCATCAAAAAACAGGACAACGAATTGTAGTTCTTGTGGATGAATACGACAAACCGATTATTGATAACATTGTTGCTCCTGAAACCGCCACAGAACTCAGGGATGGACTACGGAATTTTTACTCTGTACTCAAGGCACAGGGAGTACATTTACGTTTTGGAACATTCTGCGGTTACACCCAGCAGGAACTGGAAACAGTATTCCATGAATATCTTGACGGAGTTGATCTTGAGCAAGTGCAGGCATGGTATAACGGGTACAATTTCCTGGCAGAACCTGTCTATAACCCCTTTGATGTTTTACTCTATCTGCGCAATCGTCATTTTAAGTCCTACTGGTTTGAGACCGGAACACCAACCTTTCTCGTTGATTTAATCGTTAATAACAAAATACTGACAAGTTCTCTTGAAAATTTACATATCATCGATCCTTTCCTTGGCTTTCACAATCATGAAGTACGACAGGCATTCAACGATGCCCTGCTCTCAAGATTAACTCCCACAGCAGGGCAGAGCGGAAATAAATTAGCTCTTTTTGAAGCCTTGGAACAAAACGATACTTGATCGCATGGAGATGATATTTTGGCATCCTTCATTTCCCGGTTGACACTTTTCGCACAATCTGGCTCCCAAGCTCCAGCTTGGGAACCAGGAACATTGTGAGAGCAATCTATTACCAAAAGTGTCAACTACTTTTCGCCTGAAATGAAGGATGCCGATATTTTATTCTTTTTTTGCCTCCATACCCCATGACTGGTACCGTAAAAATTCTATTGCGGAACATGAGGGTTATTATTGCTCAGTGGTATATTGCTATTTCACCGCCCTTGGCCTGGATGTACAGCCGGAGGTGTCCACAAACCATGACCAGATTGATATGACGGTATTTTTTAATAATCGAATCTATATCATTGAATTCAAAGTAAGCGAGCTTACACAACCTAAACGGGCTTTATCACAAATAAAAGAGAAGAGGTATTATGAAAAATATGAACATGATGACGCTCAGCCAAACCGTGAAACTTACTTGATTGGCATTGAATTCAGCAAAGAACAACGAAACATCAGCCTCTTTAAATGGGAACAACATAGCTGACTAGCATCCTGAACATTTTTACAGAATAATTTGACAAAAAAATTGAGTAGTTGTATATTTAGATTAATCATGATTTCACAATGGGCAACAAGTCAATCAAAAATCATTATCTACACGGAGGCAACAAATGAAACAATTCATTTTAGCAATAGTGATGGTACTTTTCTTAATCGCACCAGCTCTTGCCAAGGTCAACATCAACACCGCTGATGCCAAGGCACTTGAGACCTTGACCGGAATAGGGTCAACAAAAGCTGCCGCAATAGT
>DAOVTM010000249.1 GCA_030633145.1 Desulfobulbaceae bacterium | reverse complement strand
TTCAGGTAGTTGACAGGAAGGATATTTAATACTGACGATATTTACAATTATAGCCTTATCCAGTATCTTGATACTTCCTCTACGACGCATTTTTCACTCGTTGATAGAGTTTTTCAGTTATTCTCCATGAGCTGTTTTATTCCACTGATCAACGTCATAAAGCTGTGTGATCGGTTATTGCTAAGCCGCAGGTGTACCCCTATGTCCCGCGAACCTGACATTTTTTGATACCTGTTTCCGGTGAGCCTTCTCAGTTCCTGAACAGGGTTGGCAAGATGATCGGGAGTACGATATTTTTTGGATTCCTGCTTACCTTTAAAGATGATAAACCTGGCGGTAACGTCATCGGGTAGTATTCTGGGCAGCACCCCTTTCAGCATTTCTTTGGCTGATGGTTCTTCGAGACAGAAGACAAGGGTTTTTCATTGTGGATCAGCTCCCACGAAAAATCCCTGTTCCCAGAGATAGCCCATCTGATCCCCTTCAGCCATGTAGGCTGCAACCTGTTTATCCTCCTGAGCCCTACAGATTTGAGTAAAACCATTTTCTTTCACTAACCAGAAAACCTCTGAAAGCTCTGTGGCATTGAGAAAATCAGGAGAGTGGGTGGAGACAAAAACCTGGCCGCCCTGACTGGAGTATGACCGGAACTCTTCTGCAAGTTCCCATAACAGTTTAGGGTACAGTTGATTTTCCGGTTCTTCCACACAGAGTAAAGGATGCGGAGCCGGGTCGTAGAGCAATATGAGATAGGCAAACATTTTGATGGTGCCATCAGAGACATATTTATCAATAAAAGGATCTTTAAACGATCCATCCTGAAAACCAAGTAACAGTCTTCCGTCAGGACTTGCTATAGGTTCTATCGCTTTTATGCCTGGAACCCGGCTTGTCATTGTCTGAATAATTTTTTTGAAAATTTCAGGATGATTCTCAAAAATATTGCTTGCAACAAGCTGGAGGTTATCCCCGCTAATGGAAAGATGATCGTCATAGCCGGCAGCGTCTTTACTGCCGCGAGCCATGTTTATATGAAAATCAGACAGATACCACTGGTCTATTAATTGACGAAACGCACTGGCCGCCTTGAAACGTTGAAACTGGCCGAGTCCTTTGATTGCCAATATATTGTCGGAATCCAGTTGCAAACTCTCTCGTTCCAATTCTTCGTCGGTTTTATTAGAATCATCTTCGTTGGTAATTGCGTATCCTTCACCAAAACGGAAATCAAGGAAATGGCAAGGTGAGCCGTAAGAGCCTATTTTATAGCGAAGTATTTCTCTTTTAACAACCGGCTTATTATCTTTAAGACCGATTTCCAAGTGATATGTTATTAGACGTTCAACTTCAGTTATGACCATTCTAAATTGGAGTTCAATGACAATATCTTCTGATTCATGTCCACGAGATACAACTTCTTTAAACCCGCCTCTGCTCTGCAAAGCCCGTGTAATATTGTAGGTGAGGCAGTCTTTCAGGAACCCGAAAACATCAAACAGGGTTGACTTTCCTGACCCGTTGGCACCGACAACAACACAGAAGTGAGGGATATTTTTCATTTCCGCATTCTGGAATGCCTTGAAATTTTTTAAGCGCAGATATTCTATTTTCATAGTTTTGATCCTTGTACGGGATAGCTCAAGCTGATCAATACACCTTCACCACAAGCTCAAGGCGATTACCATGGATACGGTTTACTATCAGAGGTCTTCTGGCTTTTCCATTTGGCAGGATTGTAATTTTCCCCACAAGTCCTTCAAAATCAACCTGCCGATATCATCACTATTCAGCCAGCAATGGCATACCCGCCATCCACCACCACCACCTGCCCATGGATCATGGAGGCGGCATCACTGCACAGGAACAGGGCAAGATCAGCCACGTCATCCGGAGTGGTCAGCCTGCCCAGCGGGGTCTTGGCAAGAGAAACACTGATCATCTCATCACGGTTGGGAAATTTTTTCAGGGCATCGGTGTCCACCACCCCGGCAGAAACGGTATTCACGGTTATCCCCATGGGACCCAGCTCTATGGCAAGGTGCCGCACCAGGGATTCCAGAGCAGCCTTGGAGGCTCCAACCACGGTATAGTTGGGCAGGGCCCGTACTGCGCCAAGGCTTGAAACCGCCAGCACCGTTCCCCCATCTTTCATCATGGGTACTGCGTGCTGGGTAATAGTCAGCATGGCCCTGGCATTGATGTCCATGGACCAATCCCAGTGCCGTTGGGTCAACTCCATGGCAGGTTTCAACACCCCGGATGCGGCATTGGAAACCAGGATATCGAGGGTGTCGTATTGCTCCTGGATCTCGGCAAACATGCGTTCGACATTGTCCTGCCTGGCCACGTTTGCCTTAACGACAAGACAGCTGACCCCGTTTTTTTCTATGGCTGCCATGGTCGCTTCCGCATCACGGCGCTGCCTGACATAGTTGATTATGATGTTGACCCCATACTGGGACAGTCGAATGCCGATTGCCCGACCGATTCCTCTGGAACCGCCGGTTATGAGAGCTGTTTTCCCTTTTAATGAACTATACATTTTATTCTCCAGATGTTACGCTTTCAGGTAGGTCTGGTTAGGGCTGTAATACTATCCTGCGCAGATTGTTTTTAATAAAACGAAATGGGTTAAATCGGATCGGATTAAGCTGACCCGGCACAATAAAATCATTTACTTGTAATTTCTCCACCTCGGCTAAAGGAAAGGAAAGGCTCGATAGCTCAGTGCCTGGAATCCCTGCCCGTTTACTGGCACTCATCAGAGGACTCAGCTCTGGCTCTATTGAGAGAACCGCCAGCAAGGCACGATCCACGGCCACAGGATTGGTAGAAGCGGCAACCAATCCCAGGGGATAGGCAGCACCATGGATGGGTCCGGAAACGTGCATGGCCGTTACTCCGTCAACCAGGGTCAGACAATCGGCAAGCGGCGTAAGGATCTGTACCAGCCGGTCGCTGAAGTCACCGTGTTTACATCCGCCCTTGTCGCCGTAAGCCATGTGCCACCAGGGTTTACGCATCCCGCCCAGGCAGCCGAAACAGTTTTTAACGGCCAGGGAGACCCTGGTCTGGGCATGAGCCTTGACCCTGGGCAGGTTGACCAGCAGATCACATTCCATGGCATCAATGGCCAGCCCTGCCGTGCCTCCACCCGATAAGCGAACCGTCTCAAGACGTTTAAAATCAGTAATTTGTACTCCCATCCCAAGGAGTGTGTCTGCAACGCCCAGCACCTTTAAAATCGAGGTGGCTGTACCAAAGGCCGGGGAATCACCAATACTGACCACTGCTCCATGATCGACAAACCAGCAGGCTGCCGCAACCATAAAGGCACCCTCTGTACAGGGAAGGGTACCAAATTTTGAGGTAATCAGGTTCGGCTTTAAGACAACGTGACAGGAATGGAGATTCGGCAGCCCGCTAAGTGGGGCAATCACAGACTCTATACTCTGTACAAGCTGCTGCTCATCATAACCCGCACAACTGGTCAGTGCAACACCCAGAGAGTCTAGTTTCATAAAGGTCGTTTATTTATGCTGCAGGATATCAATGGTCTCCCGCTCAAAACGGGCAATGAGCGGATTATACTTGGTAAGATGCTCCAGGGTCTCTTGAAAGGTCTCTCCCAGGAAACCATCACGACCCGAGACAAGAAAACCATTTTCAGCGTGACTGACTGCGGTAAGGGCCGTGGCAACGGCAACATTGCCGCGCATGGAACAGCTGCCCTTGGCACCGTCACAAAAACCACCACCAATGGCAGAGATGAAGTTATTATAGGAGCCGTTAAAGAGATCCAGCTCCCCTTTCAGGTAGAGGAGTCCACCGATTACCCCGGCACCAGCTGCATACTGTGCGCCACAGACTGAAGAGACTTCACCAAAACGGGAGGTGATCAGGGTGGTCAGGAGGATGGCAACCAGAACACCCTTAATCTCCTCTTCCTCACCAAGGTCAAGATCCCTGCTGTGCGCAACCACTGGAATCATGCAGGTAAGCCCTTTATTGCCTGAGCCGGCACAACTCATCACCGGGATGGGATCACCGTTCATCCGGGCGTAAATCGCCCCCATGACCAGGGAATCCACCCCGTCACCGGTCTTGATATATTTGCGGCCATGTAGAGCCGCCGACATATTGTACGCTATCCCCTGCCGAACCGTGGTCTGTAGAGCAAGGTTCTGGTAACACTCCTCAATAATTTCTGGCCAGTTCTCTGACTTGTAAAGCGCATCCACCAGCGGATCGTCTGCTGCAGCCTGCTGCTGTTTTTCACTGTCCAGGGGGACAGCATTATCGTTGACCCTGACCATGGTGACATTTGTATGTCTATTTTCTATGACCGCCTCGACCCGGTTTTCTTCCCCCGTCACGATCAGATGGATCAAGAGACCTTCCTGTTCCACCAGGGTGACGGTAATCAGTTTTTTTTCATGCAGCCTTGCCGCCCTGCTGATTGCGTCCTTATCCAGCCCTGAGAAGATAGAGAGTCTTTTTTCTGGACAGGCCATGACAAAACCGAAGAGCAAAGCCCACTCACTGCCGCGCTTGTCACCTGCCCGGGGAATTCCGGCACCAAAGGCATTCTTATAGGTGCGCTGATCGATACGCAGGTTGATAGTGGTCGGGTTTTCAGCCAAATACTTTCCCGCAAAGGCGGCACAATAGGCAATGGCTGCCGGTTCCGTACATCCGGCAGTCACCTCAAGTGCGTCAAGGAGTCTTTGTGCTACTGTGTTGTTTTTATTATTCATCTGATAAGAGATTTTTTTGCGGATTCGCACCAAAAGTAGGCGATGATTGCTTTATCAAGCAACCGCCAGTTTACAGCCTAGTGCTTTGCTGACTTTACTGATGGTCGTAAACTTTGGGTTACCGTTTTCAGACAAGGCTCTGTACAGGCTTTCACGGTTCAAGCCTGCTTTTTCGGCAATCTTTGTCATGCCCTTTTTTCTGGCAAGATAGCCCAGAGCGATAATGAAAAGGCGTGGGTCATCATCCTGGAAGGCATCGGTCAGGTACTCGTTGATCTCTTCCTGTGTTTCCAGATAATCAAAAGGATTATATGGCATCGTCGCTGCTGCTACTGTTTTACGGGAATAATTTTATTGAGAAATCGAGATGTTCCCGTAAACAGGACTGGAATATACTGGAATGAAATAAAAAAAGGCCGATAACTTTGTGAGTTATCAGCCTTTTTTGCTTTTTTGGTCGGGAAGAGAGGATTCGAACCTCCGACCCCAGCGTCCCGAACGCTGTGCTCTCCCAGGCTGAGCCACTTCCCGACTGTGTTTGCGACGATTGATCTAACTTTAAAAGTGTACCAAATGTGTACCAAACATCTATTTCTCATCGAACAAGGACGGTAAAAGCTGGACTGTACGTTCTTGTAACGCCTTGGACGTATGCTGGTATGTCTCCACAGTCTGCTGGACACTTTTGTGAGCTATCATCTCGCTTATAGACTTTAAATCTCCTCCTTTGTCAAGCAAATTTGTAGCAAAAGCATGGTGGAGATCATAAGGCCGCAGCCGCCGGGTAATGTTCGCCCTCCTCTTTGCTACATTCCATGCTGTTTTAATGCTTGAAATCTGCCGACCATTATATGTAATCACGGTCTGTTTGCCAAGGCAGGGTACAAAAGCATTGAGCAATTTGTCAGTGAGGTTACAGCAGGGTTTACTGAAATAAGGAAAGGTGGTTTTGGATCTCTGCTCCTTATCAAGAGAAACGGGGGGCAAAAAGTTGCTTATATCAAATTTGCACCGGTAAAAGGTGAAGATGTATATTTAGTGGAAAATGCTACTTTTGCAGGAAAGCAGTATGGAAAGAACAAGGAACTACTCTGGGAAAGGGCACCGTCCAATCATTCCTCAAAGGGAACCCCTAATGCGGTCTCGAGCCAGAATAGTTCTTCTACTAAAAATATACCCCAAGGAGGGCAAAGTCAAGGAAAGTAAACAGGCAACAGCGGTGACGCACGAGTTTTTTACACAACATAATGATTTGATTTTACAGAAAATACTAAAAGTGAGATGGATTATTCGTC
>DAOVTM010000289.1 GCA_030633145.1 Desulfobulbaceae bacterium | reverse complement strand
TCCAGCTTGTCAGTCTCTATAAATCTCTTGCCGGCGGCTGGACAACGCCAGTGGAGAACGAAAAACAGAGTAAAGAGTAGAGAGTAGACACAGACACTGGAAACAAGAGAGAATCAAAGAACATCAACTCTTAACCATTCAGAAACATGAACAAAACAACCAATAAACACCTATTCACAGTTCTATTACTCCTTGCCACCCTCCTCACCACCGGCTGCAGCAAGGAAGAAAAAACCACCCCCAAACCCCCTCCTCCCCAGGTAACAGTAGCCCAACCCACTGTCCAGGACATCACCAACTACACCTATTTCACCGGCTACACCCAGGCCAGAAAATCCATTGAAATTCGAGCCAGGGTCGAGGGGTTTCTCGAATCTATCTCCTTCACCCCCGGCAGCATGGTTAATAAAGAAGACCTCCTCTTTACCATAGATCGCAGATCGTTTGCAGCCCAGGTATCCCAGGCTGAGGCCAGTGTCGCCAGCAGCCAGGCAAAACTGAACCTGGCAAAGGCAGCCATGAAACGCAAGGAAAGTGCCTATAAACAACGGGCTGTAAGCGAACTCAATGTCCTTGAGGCCAAGGCCCAGGCCGAGGAGGCCAAGGCAGCCCTGGAAGGGGCAGAGGCGGTTCTGGTCAATGCCTGGCTGGAACTCTCCTACACCGAAATAGTGGCCCCCATCAACGGACGTATCAGCAGAAACCTGGTCGATGCGGGCAATCTGGTCGGCTCAGGTGGTGACAAAACCCTGCTGGCTACCATGGTCAACTATGCACCCATCCATGTCTATTTTTATATCGATGAACGATCCCTGCTGCTCTTCAAAAGACATAACAGGGAGAAACAAAAAAAGAAATTTCGGGATAAAAATATCCCTGTCTTTCTCGCCCTGGAAGGAGACACCGGATATCCCCATGAAGGTCATATCGACTATTTAGATAATACGGTGGACACCTCCACCGGCACCATCGAGGCCCGGGCCATATTTGACAACAAGGATCTCTTTATCCTGCCGGGACTGTTTGCCAGGATTCGCATCCCCTACCAGGAGGTCAGGAACGGCCTGCTGGTACCGGACGAGGCACTGGGGGTGGATCAGCGGGGTCGCTATCTGTTGTGTGTCAACAAAAAAAATATTGTGGAATATAAACCCGTTGAGATCGGGGCAGTAATAGATGGATTACGGGTCATCACCAAGGGGATTACCGCCGATGACCGGGTCATTGTCAAGGGGATCCAGCGGGCCAGACCCGGTTCTGTTGTTGACCCCGTAGCTGCTAAACTATCAACCGAAGCATCAGCCGAAGCATCAACCAAAAAATCGATCCCGGCTCCGGAAAAACCGGCTGAGGAGTCCAAATGAGCCGTTTTTTCATCAATCGCCCCATCTTTGCCGCAGTAATCTCCATCATCATAGTCCTGGCAGGTGTAATCACCCTCAAGGGACTGCCCATTGCCCAGTACCCTGAGCTGGCTCCGCCCACGGTGCAGGTCACAACCGCCTACCCTGGAGCCAACGCCCAGATCATTGCCGACACCGTGGCGTCCCCCATTGAGCAGCAGGTCAACGGGGTTGAGGGGATGATCTACATGTCCTCCACCTGTACCAATTCTGGTTCCTACAGCCTGACGATTTCCTTTGAAAACGAAGTTGATGCCGACATGGCAGCAGTACTGGTGCAAAACAGGGTCGCCATTGCCATGGCCTCCCTGCCCGAGGAGGTCAAAAAGATAGGAGTGACCACCAAGAAACGCTCCAATTCCATTGTCTTGATGATCAACCTTACCTCTCCCAACAAGACTTTTGACAAGTATTATCTCAGCAATTACATGACCCTCCGCCTCAAGGATGAAATCTCCCGCATTGACGGGGTTGGCGACGCATCCGCCTATGGGGCCGGCGATTACTCCATGCGCCTCTGGCTCGATCCGGATCTGCTCACGGCCAGACAGTTGACGGTGGGCGACGTGATGGACACCCTCAGAGAGCAGAATGTCCAGGTTGCCGCTGGAAGAATCGGTGCGCCCCCGGCTCCGAACCACCAGGCATTTCAATATACGGTCAATACCCTGGGCAGGTTGAGTGACCCAACACAATTTGCTGAAATTATAGTCAAACAGAAAGGAGCAAGAATAACTCGCATCAAGGATATTGCCCGGGTGGAAATGGGTTCCAAGGAGTACGGCTTTAACACCGAACTCAACGGCCAGGATTCGGCCATGATGATGATTTACCAGCTGCCCGGTGCCAATGCCATTGAGCTGGCCAAAAACATCAAGACAAAGATGGAGGAGCTGAAAAAATCATTTCCCCCGGATCTGGAATACTCGATCCCCTTTAACACCACCATCTTTGTGGAGGAGGCCATTGCCGAGGTAGAAGAAACCCTCTGGATCGCCATTGGCCTGGTTCTGCTTGTCATCTTTGTCTTTCTCCAGGACTGGAGAGCCACCCTGATCCCGCTGGTAACTATTCCAGTCTCCTTGATCGGAACCTTTGCGGCCATGGGGCTGATCGGCTTTTCCATCAACATGATCACCCTGTTCGGCATTGTCCTTGCCATTGGTATTGTGGTGGATGATGCCATTGTGGTGGTGGAAAACACCATGCGCAATATTGACGAACACGGCATGACCGCCAAAGAAGGGGCGCTGGCAGCCATGGATGAGGTATCCGGACCCATTATCGCCACCTCTCTGGTGTTGCTGGCGGTCTTTGTGCCAACCGCCTTTCTCGGGGGAATCACCGGCGAGTTGTACCGTCAGTTTGCCCTGACCATTGCCGCCTCTACCCTGTTCTCAGCCATTAACGCCCTGACTATGAGTCCGGCCCTCTGCGCCCTGATCCTGCGTCCGACTCCGGAGAAAAAAATGGTCTTTTTCCGCTGGTTTGATGCCGGGTTTGATAAAACTCGCAACGGCTATGAGGCTGTGGTTGGACTTATGCTGCGCCGCTCGTTGATTATGATGCTGCTCTTTGCCGGGATCTCAGTTGCGGCCTGGACTGGTTTTTCCTCCCTGCCCACCGGCTTTATCCCCACCGAAGATCAGGGCTATGCCATGTATGCGGTGCAGCTACCGGATGCGGCTTCTCTACAGCGTACCCAGGAGGTGGTGGATAGACTCACTCAGGCTCTGAAAAAAATGAAAGGGGTCAGTGATGTGATCTCGGTCACTGGTTTCTCCCTGCTGGATGGGGCAGGCATGTCCAATGGAGCTGCTCTGTGGGTGGTGTTTGATGAATTTGCGGAACGGATTCCCGATGGGCATGATCTGAAAAACATCCTCGGCCAGATGAGAAGGGCTGGGCAAGGGATTCAGGAGGCGGTTATCATGCAGTTTCCGCCCCCGCCCATTTCCGGGATCGGCAATGCGGGCGGTTTTCAGCTCCAGGTGGAAGACCGGGCCGGGATTGGCCTTGCAAATCTGCAGGAGGCGGCAAATACCGCAGCTCATGCAGGCATGGAGAATGCGGCCATTGCCTCGGCTTATACCACCTTTCGCGCCAATGTACCGCAGTATTTTGCTGATATCGACAGGGTCAAGGCAAAGACCATGAACATTAACCTTGCTGAGATATTCAGCGCAATGCAGGCCTTTTTAGGGTCATCCTATGTGAATGATTTTAACAAGTATAATCGCACTTTTCAGGTAAATATCCAGGCAGAGGCGGATGCCCGGGCAGAGGTTGACAGCATTGAACGCTTGCAGGTTCGTACTATGGAAGGCAAGATGGTTCCCCTGGCCACCCTGGTATCGGTGCGGGAGGATTTCGGGCCCGAGGTCATTACCCGCTATAATATGTACCCCACGGCCACTGTTACCGGTTCCAATGCGCCCGGCTTCAGTTCCGGTCAGGCCATGAACGCCATGGAAGAGACTGCTGCCAGGGTGTTGCCAGACTCCATCGGCACAGAATGGACAGGGATGTCCTTTCAAGAAAAAACCGCCGGTAACCCCGGCCCAATCTTTGCCCTGTGCGTGATCCTGGTCTATCTGGTTCTCTGCGCCCAATATGAGAGCTGGACGACCTCCATGGCGGTCATCCTGGCGGTTCCCCTGGCCCTGATAGGGACGGTAACCGCCCTGATGATACGGGGCATGGACAACAACGTCTATACTCAGATCGGTATTGTCCTTCTCATTGCCCTGGCCTGTAAAAATGCCATCCTCATTGTCGAGTTCGCAGTGGAGGCACGTCAGAAAAAAGGTCTCTCCCTCTTTGACGCAGCCATGGACGCAGCCCGACTACGCTTCCGGCCCATCCTGATGACCTCCTTCGCCTTTATCCTCGGTGTTTTTCCCCTGGTCATTGCCTCGGGTGCCGGTGGTGCCAGTCGTCAGGCCCTGGGAACCGCTGTGTTTGGCGGCATGATTACCGCAACCCTGTTGGCAGTGCTTTTTGTACCGTTGTTTTTTCTGGTTATTGAGGGGATGAGTGACAGGGTGGCTGGTTGGGGGAAGAAGAAATAACATGGGGATGATTGTATTATGGGCATCCTCCATCTCCCAGTTGACACTTTTCGCCAGTAGGAGTCCAGACCAACCTACGATATAACTATTTCATGTTTAATTGGATAGTTATTTTGTATCCTCTTTAAATTTTATGGTAATCTTGGAGAACCTCGTACCCATGCTCCAGGTAAGCGAGCCTGCGAGACTCCGTCTGTCTTGATCAACCGCTGGAGCGGCAATTAAGGTTCCCACGCAGGAGCGTGGGAACCAGTGCGGTAGGCGAAGTACCATAAATTGTAAAGAGGATACGTTATTTTTTTCCATCGCCCTCATACATACCCGGTTATCAAGCATGGGCATCCTTCATATTCGGGCAAAAGTAGTCGAAGTCTTCAAAGTCTTCGCTATCTGACACTTTCAGAATTTTTGGAGTTACTGCGAAAAATTAAACTTTTCCGTAGGTGCCCAGCCCTCTGGGCGATACAGCGTGATTCGTAATGCCAATAGCCCAGAGGACTGGGTTCCTACGGGCGAAAAGTGTCAACTTGGAGATGAAGGGTATTGAATTTTTTTGGCGACAAGAAAACTTTTCTGCGGCTTCCGGCAAGGCTTTGGCATGCGTCGTCCCTCCTTGGCCGGCCTTTGCCTGCTCCCCTCCCCTCCGGGGAACCTGTTACCTGCTGCCCTCGGGAAAAGCAAGCCGGAAACCCAGGTAGGAGTAGCGAATGCCGGGCGTGATCCTGTAACGGTAAGCCGAACGTACGAACCCCGAATCATTGAGCCAGCTACCGCCGCGAATCACGCGGTCGGAAGCCGACTTTTCCCCCTGAGGATTACGGGACGGACTGGTAGCATAATAGTCTTCAACATACCAGTCTGACACCCACTCCCAGACATTACCGGACATATCATACAATCCAAGGCCATTTGCCTTTTTCGTGGCAACAGAATGGGTGGTGCTTCCACTGTTAGCCGCATACCATGCCACATAATCAGGTGCATTAGATCCTGCGTATTTTTCAGGCCTT
>DAOVTM010000220.1 GCA_030633145.1 Desulfobulbaceae bacterium | reverse complement strand
CGCCTTACCGATGAGGAGATTACCGGGTTGGTTGACCAATTAACGGCATTACTCCATAATCACCTCCAGGAAAAGGAGTACCATGAGCTTTTTCTTGGTGATTATGGGCATCATCACAACTAACCAGCCCAGAAGGATAAAAACGGTAAACCAGAGCCATAATTTTCAAGTAATGTTATTCATTCACGGGTATTGGGATTAGCTGCTGAGGGAAGATTTTGATTTATACGCCACCCTATTGCGTTACAACAAAAATAACTCATCTTCTCACTGAAATTGCTGAGATGATAGGAGAGATCAAGTCGATAGAAGCACAACTGAATACGCCGGAATTACGCAGAGCGAACAAGATCAAAACTATCACCGGCACGCTGCAAATAGAGGGAAACACATTTAGCGAAGAGAAAGTAACAGCTATATTGGAAGGAAAAAGAGTACTTGGCACCCCCTGGGAAATAGCCGAAGTAAAAGGGGCTATAGCAGTTTATGAGCAGCTTCAGCACTATGATTGCAACAGTATGGAACATCTGCTCAATGCGCATCAGTTGATGATGGGTCAGATATTGACTCATGCCGGACAATTTCGCACTAAAGCAGTCGGTGTTCAGGGGAAAAAAGGAGTTACCCATATTGCGCCCCCTGCAAACAGGGTTTCCGGTTTGATGGCTGACTTGTTTGACTGGTTAAAATACACGGAGGAACACCCTTTAATTACCAGTAGTGTTTTTCATTACGAATTTGAATTCATCCACCCCTTTATAGATGGTAATGGGCGCATGGGACGACTGTGGCAGACGCTTATTTTAAGCAAATGGAAACCCCTGTTGCAAACTGTGCCAATGGAAAGTGTGATCAGGGATCATCAACAGGAGTATTATCGTACCCTGGAGGAATCTGGTAGAGATGGCGAAAGTACGATTTTTGTGGAGTTTATACTACAAGTTATACTCCAGTCAATTCAGGAGGCTGTCTCGATAACCAAACAAATAACCGACCAAGCAGGCGACCAAGTAACCGACCAAGTAAAAAAACTATTATTGGCTATAGGTTATAGCTGGATGAGCAGCACAGAGATTATGCAAAAACTAAACTTGTCCCATAAAGCCACTTTCAGAAAAAATTATCTTAAACCGGCTCTGGAGCAAGAGTTGATTATTATGAGATTTCCAGATAAGCCAAGAAACCCGAAACAAGGCTATAAAAAAGCATAAAAGAGAGCAACAGTGCATCAGCATAGTGGAAAATGAAGCAAATTAATATCCAGTATTATACAACAAGAATTGGGGAACTGATTGCGGGTTCCTTTGACGAAAAGCTCTGTCTGCTCGACTTCAGGTATAGAAAGATGAGGACGACAGTTGACAACCGACTGAAAAAGGGTCTGAAGGCGGAGTTTATTGAACAGGATGACGGGCTACTCACCAGAACAAAAGCACAGTTAGACGAATATTTGAACGAAGAGAGAAGGGAGTTTGATATTCCCCTTCTGATGGTTGGCACGGAGTTTCAAAAGAGGGTCTGGACGGCATTGATGCGTGTTCCTTACGGTACAACCTCCTCCTATTTAAAACTGGCACAGGAGATTGGAAATCCCAAAGCGGTACGGGCAGTGGCAGGGGCCAATGGTGCAAATGCAATCGGAATCATCATTCCCTGTCATCGTATTATTGGTAGTAATGGAGAACTTGTCGGCTATGGCGGCGGGCTGTCGGTCAAAAAACGGCTCTTAAAACTGGAGAACAACCTGTTTTCTCCAGCTTGATCAGCGGCTGGAAATCTACAGTTTAGGTACATTGATGTCTTTGTAATAATTGGAGGAGATTTAATGTTGCTCAATAAAATATCATTGCGGAATTATAAAAATATTTTCATGGAACCGCATGGTCTTCTGTTAAAGAATTTGAATGTGTTTATTGGTGCAAATGGTTCAGGGAAAAGTAATCTGATTAATTCATTGGAATTTTTAAAAAATTGTATTTCACACGATAATGATGAATATCGCACAACCAGTTCTTTTGAAAAGGCAATCAATGGGCTATGTGGAGCTAAGGCCTTATGTAAATCACTTTCCCGACCGGAAAGATTGTTCCTGTCGTATGAGTTTAATGATGTGGAAACTTCCCGATATGGCCTGAAATTTGATATCAATCTGTATGTAAAGGACAATACATCCAAGGTTACTATATCTGAAGAAATGTTATCATATGCACAGCATGTACAGGAGGAGCCATTTATCTATTACAGGTTCCATAATAGAAGGCCGGGAGATGGTGTTGTTTCCGTATGGAACGATGAGGTGGAAAAAAAATCTCATTTCGAACATGTGGAAAATGTACCGATCAGCTCATTAGGTCTATTGGTTCTGCCTGATTTATTGGAAGATAGCAAGAACGTACCACAAAAGACACCTGTTTACAAGGTAAGAAGAAATTTTATCCAGCATATTCGTCAATGGTATTTTTATAATGCTAACGCTATGAATTTGCAACGTATTAGGACATCAGAGTCTAAAATTGGTTCAGATGACATTTTCCTTGCGGCAACAGGCTCAAACCTGGCAATTGTTATAGAAAATCTTATTCAGTAGAGTATAGATTTTGAAGAACGGCTTAATGAAGCAATGAAGTCTATCCTGCCGGAAACCAGGCGGGTGAGGCCGGTTAGAACCGGCTTGATGACTGTAAACCTTGAGTACCATTTTTCTTCATTATCGGAGTGTTTTTATTTGAATGAATTGTCGGACGGCACAGTTCGGATGCTTTGTTGGGCAACTGTCTTGTTGTCCCCGGTTTTACCCTCGTTACTTGTTATTGATGAACCGGAATTGGGTATTCATCCTGCATGGATGCCTATCCTGGCGGAATGGATTAAGAGGGCATCACACCATACACAGGTTATCGTCTCGACACACAGCCCGGATTTGCTGGATAATTTTTCTGACTGTGTAGAAAATGTATATTGTTTCTGCCGAAATACGAACAAGATACAGTATTCTATTTCTAACCTGAAGATGGATCAGTTCCGTGAAAGTTTTGCAGAAGGTTGGCAGTTGGGTGATTTGTACCGGGTAGGTGATTCCAAAGTGGGTGGTTGGCCATGGTAGTCTGGCTATTGGCTGGCGGTGGTGAGGCAGAGGCCCGGCGCAAGAATTACGGGTTATGGTTCCACAGGGAATTTTTTTGTCAGGGAAATAACGATGCGTTTACGGGAATCGGTGCAATATGGAGAATTACCCGATGTGATTGTACTCTTTGATGATCTTGACTGTCGGGAGTATGAAAAGATGTACACAAGAATAAATGCTGCTGTAGATTCTGTTCCAGAGTGTAGAGGAATTAAACGGATTGCAGGGTTTGCTGCTCCGGAAATTGAATCGTGGATTATCAGTATGTTCGCTATTCAAAAGCGGATCACACTCCGAAGCTGATAAACAGTATTGATGTCGTAGAAGTGCAAGCAAAATGTCCTTTGTTCAGACATTTTTTTAAAGAGCTGATAAGGCTTGATTGCAGCAAAGGGACGATGGAGAATGAAAAAATATAAGACTACTTTTGGCGGTGATAAAAAAGTCGGCAGCTCCATCCTCACCATGCCTGAAAACAGGTTCAAGCATTGGGCAGTGCCAAAAATCCCAGCGTCCATAGAGACCTATCACCTCACCATGACCACCCTGCTGTGGAGCCTGATTAATGTCATAATCGGTTTCTATATAAGAGAGAATCACAACCTCCTCTGGCTGGTTTCCCTCATGATCATCCTCCAATATATCACCGACCTTTTTGATGGTGAAGTCGGCAGGCAGCGGAATACGGGCTTGATTAAATGGGGCTTTTACATGGATCATTTTCTCGATTATATCTTTCTCTGCTCCCTGGTCTTTGTCGGCTATATGATCGCACCGCAGGGACTCGCAATCTGGTATTTCGCCCTGGTTGTTATTCTGGGAGGGTTTATGGTCAACTCCTTTCTCGCCTTCGGGGCAACCAATGAATTTCAGATTTATTATTACGGGTTCGGCCCCACGGAAACGCGGGTGGTCTTTATCCTGATTAACACCTTTATTATTTATTGCGGCACCGATAACTTCAATATTCTCCTGCCCGCCGTGGTCTTGCTCTGCCTTGCCGGGCTGGTGGTGAACACCTGGCAGATCCATAAGATGCTCTGGTGTCTGGATATGGCTGTAAAGGAAGAGGAACTATCTAAATGATTCCTTGTTTCTGGCGTGTAGTAGTGCTGCCTGTTATCCTGTACGCTATTTTTATGATCGGGCAAGGTGTTTGTGCGTCTGTGACCGAGATATCATTGTCCGCAACTGAGCAGAATAAGGTTGACCAGGGGGAGATTGTTGTCCGTGAGGTTGCGAGCGAAAAAAAAGAGGGACGGACATTTGAAGTGGTCGGTCTTATCAAGGCATCAAAGGAGGACATTGTCCAGGTTTTGAGTGATTATGGTGAGTATCCGCAGTTTATGCCTAATGTCAGTAAGATTAAGATTGTTGAAGAGGTAGGGGATGAGGCCGTACTCAACTATACCCTGACCCTGCCATTGAAAAAAATAAAAAAATACCGCTTAAAGATGAGGATGAGTGAGCCGGAACCTCATTCCGTCTTGATAACTTGGAATTTTCTGAAATGGCCTGGATTGAAAGAGAGTGAAACCATCCGGGATACTTCCGGTTATTGGAATATTCAGGAGCAAGCAAAGGAAAGGTCACTTGTATTGTATCATGTCTATACCGATCCCGGTTCGGTTCCTTTTGGCACGGGCTGGATTGTTGATGTTTTGAGTAAGAAGAGTGTTCCAGAGGTTTTTTTGCAGACCAAAAAGCGAGTTGAAGGGGCGAAATAACGAGATGACTACAGCAAAGAAGGGGGGACTATGCGTCCAATAACAAATCTCCGCCAGTACCTCGATGTCCTGAAAGCGGAAGATGAACTACTCATCATCGATACCGAGGTTGATCCCTACCTGGAGATCGCCGAGATCCACCGCCGGGTAATCGCCCGCAGCGGCCCGGCTCTGCTCTTCAACAGGGTCAAGGGTTCCTCCTTTCCGGTGGTTACCAACCTGTTTGGCACCAACCATCGCCTGGAACTGGCCTTTGGCAGTCGTCCCCTGGATTTTGTTCGCAATCTGGTCAACTTGGTTGAGGAGCTGATGCCACCGACCCTTTCTACCCTCTGGCAGGCAAGATCATTAGCCGGGCAATCTCTGCACATAGGTTTTAAAAATATCCGCTCTTCGCCCATCCTGGAAAACCTGCAACAGCCCTCCCGGCTCACCGAGTTGCCTATGCTCACATCTTACCATTCGGACGGCGGAGCCTTTGTCACCCTACCCCTGGTCTATACTGAACACCCGGATGGACGAGGCCATAACCTGGGTATGTACCGGATACAACGCTATGACGATACCAGCACCGGTATCCACTGGCAGATCCATAAGGGAGGGGGCTACCATTATTTTGAGGCGGAGCAACGCAACCAGCCCCTGGATATGACCCTCTTTATCGGTGGGCCACCTGCCCTGATGCTGGCCGCCATTGCCCCCCTGCCCGAGGATATCCCCGAGTTGATGCTTGCATCACTGCTCCAGGGAAAAAAACTGGCAATGTCCAAAGATCCGCTCGGTGGACACCGATTGGTTGCCGAGGCAGAGTTTGCAGTCAAAGGGGCTGTACCGCCCAAACTCCGCCGACCGGAAGGCCCCTTCGGCGACCATTACGGCTACGATTCTCTGACCCACGACTACCCTGTTTTCCAGGCCACCCACCTCTATCATCGTGATAATGCCATCTATCCGGCCACGGTGGTGGGACGGCCCAAACAGGAGGACTATTTTATCGGGGATTTTCTCCAGGAACTGTTATCCCCCCTCTTTCCCCTGGTCATGAATGGGGTGCATCAGTTAAAGACCTTTGGCGAGACCGGTTTTCACTGCCTGGCCGCAGCCAGAGTCAGTAACCGCTATCCCAGAGAGGCATTTGCCGCCGGACTCCGTATCCTGGGAGAAGGACAGCTCTCTCTGACCAAGTTTCTCATCGTAACAGACGGTTCCTTTGATGTGGCTGATTTTCCTAAACTATGGCAGCATGTCCTGGAGCGAATCGACTGGAGTCAGGATCTCTTTGTCTTTGCCAATGTCTCCCAGGATACCCTGGACTACACCGGTCCGTCCGTAAATAAGGGTTCCAAGGCCATGATGATGGGACTTGGCCGGGAAAAGAAGCGGGAACTGCCCGGTGCATTTACCGGAACCTTGCCGCCGGGATGCTGCAAACCGGAACCGTACCTGCCCGGTACCCTGGTCGTCCAGGGAGAACCATACCAGGGCAATGAGGAGTTAGGTAAAGAACTTGCGGCCTGGCAGGGAGTCAGCAATTGGCCGGTGATCCTTCTCGTTGATTCCACAGCAGAGGCAACCGTCAGTCTGCAGGAGTTCCTCTGGATCTTTTTTACCCGTTTTGAGCCAGCTGCTGATATCCACTCCTGTGAGGAGAGGGTACACCGTTTCCACGTTGGCTTGAGCGCACCCATCGTCTTTGATTGCCGCATGAAGCCCTGGTACACCGATGTGTTGGAAGTGGATTCTGCTACCAGGGAACTGGTTGATTCCAGGTATAACAATATTATTCCAGCCAGATGGCGTTGATTGATGGGTCAGGAAAAAGAGGTACGGTTACAAAAGATTATTGCCAATGCCGGGGTCTGTTCACGGCGCAAGGCTGAAACCTATATTGGGGCGGGAAAAGTCAGGGTGGACGGGCAGGTGGTGACCCGAGCGGGTT
>DAOVTM010000391.1 GCA_030633145.1 Desulfobulbaceae bacterium | reverse complement strand
GACACAATGCTATTTAAGATGCCCTGCGGGAAGTATTGGAAAAAAACCAGATAGCATAATAAGGGAGAACAGTCATGTTCCGGTACTTTTTGCCGGGGCATGGTTGACCAGGTTTTCGCTGCCCGAAACAAGCTACCATTCAACATATTTATTGAATCCATAAATCATCACACCATTTTTCACTATTTATACAATCATATCCCATAAAGTTTTCATAACCGGAGGAAAAAGAGTGCAGGTATCCAAGACAATTGCAGGTTCATTGACTGTGTTGCTGGCAGCGGCCATACTGGTATCAGGCTGCAAAAAGAAAGAGGAAGTCGAACAAAGAGAGATCGTGCGGCCGGTAAAGATTATGACCGTTCAGGCTAGCAGCATCGCTCTCAGCCATGGCTTTCCCGGTAAGGTGCGGGCTGCTAAACGGTCGGAACTCTCCTTCAAAGTCTCCGGCCCCCTGGTTGCATTACCCATAGAAGAGGGACAGAACGTTAAAAAGGGAGATATTGTTGCCCAGATTCAGAAACGGGATTTCCAGACCGCCCGTGACGTAGCCAAAGCCCAAAATCTTAATGCGGAGAAACAATTCCGCCGCTACAAAGAACTCTATTCCAAAAAACAGGTTTCCAAGGCCGATTTTGACCGCTATCGTGCTCTTCGTGATGTTGCTAGAGCGCAGCTTGAAGATGCTGTCAACAGGCTGCAGGATACATCATTGCGAGCCCCGTTTGACGGCGTTATCTCCAAACGATTTGTGGAAAATTTTCAAAAGGTGGAGGTCAAGGAACCCATTGTCAACCTCCAGGACATTACAAGAATTGAAGTCTTGATCAATGTTCCCGAATTACTGATGGCATTACTCAAGGCAGGAGGCGAACCGGATATTCGAGCCAGTTTTGAATCCATTCCGGGCGAAGAATTTGCATTGAGTGTCAAAGAGTATTCCACCCAGGCCGACCCGGCCACCCAGACCTATCAGGTTGTACTCGAAATGGATCAACCCAAGGCAGCAGAGATTCTTCCTGGAATGACAGCTATGGTCAAGGCTATAGCGGGTCAGGGAACCGAAACAGTTGCCCAGGCAATAAGTATCCCGGCCATTGCCGTACTGGATGCACCGGGTAATAATCCCTTTGTCTGGCTGTTGGATACTGAGCAGAACACAGTGCATAAGGCCCCGGTCAGTATAGGTCACATGGAAGGGTCAAAAGAGATCCTCATTAAAGAGGGACTAACAAATGGCGATGTCGTTATCACCGCTGGAATTACGCAGCTTGAAGAGGGAATGAAGGTGCGTCCCTGGGAAAAACAGCGAGAGGGGAAATAAGGTACTCCTATGAATATTGATGAATTAGCCATAAAAAAATCTGTAATTACCTGGACCATGACCGTGGTTATGCTGGTGCTTGGCTATCTTGCCTATATGGATCTACCCAGGCTGGAAGATCCGGAATTTGCCATTAAAAATGCGGTTGTTGTCACCCCTTACCCCGGAGCTTCGCCTTCAGAGGTTGAGGAAGAAGTCACAGAGCTGATTGAAAAGGCGTGTCAGGAGCTGGGACAGCTTCGGCGGGTGGAATCCTATTCAGCCCGTGGCCTTTCCACGGTCAAGCTGACGATCAAGGATAAGTATGATAAAGACGCCTTGCCTGCGGTATGGGATGAACTGCGGCGCAAGATCAATGATGTAATCCCTTATTTACCCCCTGGAGCAGGACCGCCCCTTGTTAATGATGATTTCGGTGATGTGTTCGGGGTCTATTTTGGCTTGACCGGTGAAGGCTATACCTTTGCCGAAATGAAAGATGTTGCCGAGTTGCTCAAGAGAGAATTCCTGACAGTCTCAAATGTCAAGAAGGTTAGCTTTTTCGGTGAGCAGAAAGAGGCCATTTTTGTTGAGATGTCCCGGAGTAAAATGGCGGCTCTGGGTATCAGCAGTCAGGAGATCTATGGAGCACTCCATGCCAAGAACATGCCGGTGGATTCCGGCAGAATCAAGATCGGGCCTGAATATATGGCCATTAATCCCACTGGTGAATTCAAGTCAGAAAAGGATTTTGGCGGCCTGTTTATTGCCGCAAAAGGGGGCAAACTGGTCTACCTGAAAGATGTGGCTACTATCTGGCGGGATTATGTGGATCCCCCGAAAAAGATTCTCCGGGTCAATGGAAAACCAGCCATTGGTATTGCCGTTTCAACGGTGCTGGGGGGCAATGCCGTTACAATGGGTGAAGGGGTTCTAAAGCAAATTGACGGCTTGATGGATCAGATCCCCCTGGGAATGGAGCTTGAAGAGATTGCCATGCAGTCCAAATCGGTGACCGAGGCGGTGGATGGCTTTATTGCTAACTTGATCGCTGCAGTGGTTATTGTCATTGTCATTCTCCTCCTCTTCATGGGGATACGTTCCGCCCTGATAATTGGTTTTATCCTGGTACTGACCATTGCAGCCACCTTTGTGGTCATGGGCTATTATCAGATTACACTTGAGCGCATATCCCTGGGGGCCTTGATTATTGCCCTGGGAATGCTGGTGGATAATGCCATTGTGGTGGTTGACTCCATGAAGATGAAGATGCAAAAGGGAATGGACGGGCTGGAGGCGGCCAAGGTCGTAGTTGGCCAAAATTCAACCCCCCTGCTTGGTGCCACTGCGGTTGCAGTGCTGGCCTTTGCCGCCATTGGCGGAATGACCAACTCTACCGGTGAATATACCCGTTCCCTCTATTATGTTATCCTCATTTCTCTGTCCCTGTCCTGGCTGACTGCGGTGACCATTACCCCATTGATGACCAAACAGTTTGTTCTCAGTAAAAAGGATAAACAACCGAAAGAGGGTACACAGAAAGAACCATACAGCGGTAAGTTTTACACTGTTTATCGGGCCATTCTCCGTGGGGCAATCAAGGCCCGCTGGCTCACGATAGCTATCGTTGCCGGGATGTTTGCAGCCTCCCTGTACGGCTTTGGTTTTGTGGAGCAGTTGTTCTTTCCTGCTTCTACCAGTCCCATGTTTCAGGTGGAAGTGCAGTTTCGGGAAGGCAACCATATCTTTGAGACCCAGGAAGGGGTCAAAAAGATTGAAGAGTATCTTTTTGATGTTGAAGGGGTGGAGCAGGTGGCATCGGCCATCGGTGGCGGTCATCCCCGTTTTATCCTCACCTACGATACTCCGGTGGAGGCGGCAAATCAATACACCAATCTGCTGGTGACAATGAATGATTATAAGCTCATTGACCAGAATATCCAGGACATCCAGTATGACCTGGAAGAACTGCTGCCGGACGCGGTGGTCAATGTCAAGAAGTTTAATCTTGGCCCGGCCCTGGGCGGCAAGATTCAGCTGCGGATTAATGGCCCTGACCCGGAGGTCATCCGGCAAATGGCGGAAGAGGCCATGGCAATCTTTCGCGATGAAGGAGCTAAGGCCGTACGGACGGAATGGGGGGCCAAGGTGAAGATTCCCCAGCCGGTTCTGGCGGAAGATCGTGCCAGAAACCTTGGGATTACCCGACCCATGCTGGCTGAGGCGTTTGAGGCTAACTTTTCCGGTAAAACCACAGGATTGTACAGGGAAGGGATAGACTTGATTCCCATCATTGCCAGGGCACCTCTTGCAGAACGAAATTCCATAGAGGATATGAGTGAGATTCAGATCTTCAGTCCCACAGCCGAGAAAAACATACCCATTATGCAGGTCATGAACGGGGTGACCACTGAGTGGGAAAATGCCAGGGTTTCCCGCTGGCATCGGCGGCCCATGATCAAGATTCATGCTGACCCGAGAACCGAGCTTCCGGGCCAGCTGTTTGACCGGGCCAAGCCCCGGATCGAGCAGCAGTTCGGTATTGACCTTGCAGCCTATCGCGGCAGTTCCTTACAGGATGGTGAGGAGTATTCCGCCTCTACCATTCCTCTGAAATATGATGACATGCTACCCATCAAGGGCAAGCCCGGTTATTTTATTGCCTGGGGCGGCGAGCTTGAGGACTCGGCAGATTCCACCCAGCAGTTGGCAGCCAATATCCCCATCTATTTCGGGATGATGGTTCTGGCGGTTATTTTTCTTTTTAATTCCTTTCGCCAGCCCCTGATTATCTGGCTGACGGTTCCCCTGTCGCTCATCGGGGTGACTGCGGGATTGCTGTTGCTGCAGCAGCCTTTTGGT
>DAOVTM010000235.1 GCA_030633145.1 Desulfobulbaceae bacterium | reverse complement strand
TTTGACCCCCATGGAAATCCAGGTCGCAAATCTGATTAAACAGGACAAGTCGAGTAAGGAGATTGCAGAGATTTGCTGTGTCTCTGCAAGCACGGTCGCAGGGCATCGAAAAACGATCAGAAAGAAGTTGGGACTCACCAGTCAGAAGGTTAATCTGCGCGCGTTTTTAACTTCGTCGAAGTTGTAAGGAGAATTTATGTGAGAGTCTGTCTTCAAAATATTCGGCATCCTTCATATAAGCGCAAAAGTAGTCAAAGGCTACGCTCGAAGTCTTCGCTTACCTATCTGACACTTTCGTTGTTGCAGCCACTTTGGGCTTAATTGAAAAGTTTCAATAGGTTAATGAAGGATGCCGATATTTCTCTGTTTACTCCTGTTATTGTTGGAAGCAATACATTTTCGTCCACTCTGAATCACATGCACTATCATGGCTCGATGTCCAACGAGTGTTAGTATCGCTGTTGTTGCCTAACTTGCCGGTTCCTGTCGTGCCTGTCCAGTCATCACATGTACTGTCTGCGACTACTACACTGCCGTCGGGGTTTGTGCCGGTCCATATAACCCAACCTGATAGATCCTCCGTGCCATCGGCGTGTTGATTTATAGTGTGACCGATCGAACCATCCGTGAGGTCTGCCCAGTCGGTTGCAACGACAGTCCCGTCCGGTAGTTGATATTCTCTATCCCTGCTGGCCGGCCAATCCGTAGCCGGGCTATATACAGGCACTTTGGTGGAGAGCCATGCCTTGTAGGTGCCTGCGAGAGACGCTGCATCTGCCTGATTTTGACATTTGAGGTCGGCGGCTGCTATGCTACCAATGGCTCCATTGAAACGATCGCTTGTTAAAAAGACGGTGTGTGGGGGTAGCGGGCTGCATATAGGTAGGTTTGCGGCAAAGCCTATGACATACGACCCTTCCTGGCATGACATGTCTGCTATTCCAGGGCCGTCTGCGCCGGGATCACCTGTGTCACCCTTGGCACCTGGAGTGCCAGGATCGCCCTTTGCGCCGGGATCACCTGTGTCACCCTTGGCACCTGGAGTGCCAGGATCGCCCTTTGCGCCGGGATCACCTGTGTCGCCCTTGGTACCCTTTGCTGCCATAAGATCCCAATAGGTACTATCAGTAGGTAAAATAGCTGATGATGAAGTATGATCTTGTATGCAGAGATAACTGCTTCCATCATATTGAATAGCATCTCCTAACTTATAAATCATATTCTCCTGCCATGCCCCTATCCAATAAATGGATGCCTCAATAAAGGTTTTACTGCCCAGCGGCACAACCACCACTTTTTCAGACTGCGCATTGGATGCAGTCATTACCAGTGAGGAAAGGCAGATAGCGGCAAGAATACTTTTTTTTTGTTTTCCCGGTTTATCAGATGGGCGCATGGTTTGTTCTCCTTTTGTTGGTTGAAATAATAGGTTCTCAGTTGTAAAAAATATCGTAAATGTGTAAAGCTGGGACTCTAAATGCGAATACCACCTCCTTACTGTATTGGTCGGATAAATTCCGACCATCAGAACTCATGATTATGTACATCCGTTTAAGCAATTACCAAGGATTCCATTAATATTTATACACAACGATTGCCAATTAATTTGTTTAACTATAAAATCAGATATTATATCATTCAGGTATTGAAAGCCATATTTTAGACTGGGGTTTTTTTGGGTGCAGAATGAGGGGATACCCATTTTTCCCCAAAAAAATGGACAATTTTTATACGATACCTGAACCTCTCCAATCAGTTATTTTTTTTATCAAAAAGCAAGACTCATGACTCTTATTTTACGTTCCTGCATAGTCACCCTGCTTGTCTTCCTGTTTTTCGACGGTATAAAGGGGGAGGCAATTGCGGACAACATATCTTCCATACAGCCAGCCAGCGGACTTGCGGAAAAACGTACGCTCATCCGGGCAGTTCAATTCCTTGCGCCGCATCTCAATCCGCTGGTTCAGGTCGGGCATCCGATCTACTCCGTTGCAACTCAGTTGTATGCCAGTCCACTCCGCTTTGATGCTACGGGAAAGGCCAGACCCTATCTCGCTAAGTTGTGGTCAGTCTCTGAGGACGGTCTCCTGGTCACCCTGGATCTGGTGGAAAACGGTGTCTTCCACGATGGTCATCCTGTTACCTCCCAGGATGTCGTCTTTTCGCTCCTTGCCCTGCGGGACAATCATCCTTTCACGCCGTTGTACGCGCCCATTGCCAGGGTTGAGACCGCTGGGCGGCACAGGGTAATCATCCATCTCCGTCATCCTCATCCGGCACTTGAGGTAATGCTTGGACCGGTTTTTTGTCCGGTGCTGCCCAAGCATGTATATGGTGACGGCCAGCCTTTGCGTACTCATCCGGCCAATGCTGCTCCGGTTGGTTCCGGACCCTTTCGTTTTCATGCCCGCCCCGCACCAGACCACCTGGAACTGGTGCGCCACGATGGATTTTTTCGTCCAGGGCTGCCGCATTTGGATAAAATTGTTATTCATGCCGCAGGTATTGAGGGAGATTTTCCCCTGCTGCTCAACCATGGTGGCGCAGACCTTGCAGATCAGCTCTATGAAGGAATACAAGGGTTTGAGGAGTTACGATCCAACCCGAAAATTAAGGTCAGCATTATTGGCAATAAAGAGCAGCAGGCCTTCTCGATTCTGCTGTTCAACACACGACGTAAACCCCTGGATGATGTCCGCGTACGACAGGCATTAGCCATGACCATTGATCGCAGACGACTTGTCGAGTTGGTTTCCCATGGACGTGACATTCACATTGAGGGGCCGATTCAGGATACCTCACCTCTGTTTACCAAGGCGGATACCGACTTCGTCTTTGATCCGGCCAGAGCTAATAAGCTGCTTGATGAGGCCGGTTATCTCCGTGACGAGGAGGGAAAACGCTTTTCCCTGCGACTTGCCTATCTTCCCTGTGACGAGAATATGCAATGGCTTGCCGATTATCTGCGTTTTGATGCGCAACGCCTGCTTGGCATTGACCTTGTTGTCGAACACGCCGCAAGCATTCAAGAATGGGGTGCCAGCACTGTCAAAGGAGACTTTGACCTCAATGTCATTGCTCTATTTGGGTTTCGCGACCCCCTGATCGGTATCCATAGGCTCTATCACAGCCGATCCATTGATGTAAACCGGCTCTTCACCAACCATATGAGTTATGCTAATCCTCAAGTTGATGAGCTGCTCGACCGGGCAGCACAAACGACAGAACTTGAGCAGCGCCGGTCGTTATATGCTGAATTTCAACGCCAACTCCTCATTGATATGCCCGCTTATACCCTGGGACGCTTTGATCTCTACACCGCCTGGAACCGCGATCTGCTCGGTATTGAAAATAGTTCCTGGGGCAGTTTTGCGCCTTTTGACGAACTGTACTGGTGTCCTGACAGGGAAGAGTAAGGTATGCGTTTCGGAATCGCCCGGCGAATCCTGACCGGCCTGATGCTTGTTTCGGTCGTCTTGAGCCTTTTTTTCTGGTTTACCGTTGATGGTTTTGATGTATTTCATGAACGCTTTAAGCAGGTTTCGCAACATGAACTGCCTCAACTTATCATTGCCGCTGAACTGGAACAGGAGGCCGGTCTGCTGGTCGCCCAGACCCAGGATATCCTGCTGCCCAGCGGGCCTTACCTGTTCGACAATATCAGGGATCTTGTTGAACGGTCAGTGGCACGGGCTCTTGGCCTTATCGCCGACCTGGAAAGCGACAACGACGGCAAGGAGCAGGCAAAACTTGCGCAACAGTATCAGCGCATGGCAGACAACCTGTTGGCCATCCTTGTCCTCAAGGAAAAACATCTGAAATTGACAAGGAAACAGGTGCGTATCCATCGGCGTCTGACCGAGTTGATCCAGAAACTCAACAACAGTGTTTTATTTATTCCCGCTCCGCCATCGGGTGTGCCTGAAGAACACCACCTGCCCAGTTGGCATCTTTCTATTCTCCGAGCCATTGGTTGGCTGTTTGCGGCTCGCAACACTGCCTATCCCCAGCATATTGAGAAATATGCCCGACAATTTGAGGAAGATGCCGCCGAGGCAGCCAATGCCCTTGCCAACCAGCGTGCTGAGGTCAAGGGGAAAACTGTCAAAATTCATAATGAAATTCTTGCCTACGGCAGTGGCACTGACAACCTCTTTACGATCCATATATGCGAGCTTGAGCTACTGGGCAAAATTGAGGAACGATTGTCTAAGGGCAAGAATCTCGCCGCTGTCCTGCTTGCTGAATCCCACCAGCTCCATAAAACTGCCAAGGAAGCCACTCTGGCTCATGAGTCGGCAATCAACCACGGGATTGACCGTTTTCGTCGTATTCTGCTGGCTTTTTTGCTGTTGTGTTTCGGATCATTGGTAGCCATTTACCTGTTTGTGCGTCATTCGATCATCAACCGTATTTTACTGATTCAGAAGGGGTTGAGTGCTAACATCGCTGGAAATCCGGTGCCTGTGGTTGAAAATGGCAGCGACGAATTGACTACTATGGCTCGTGAGATTAACTATTTTCTCGACAAGATCAGCCAGCGTGAACAGCAGCTCAGGGATGCCGCACAACGAGCCGAGATTGCCAACCAGGCCAAGAACGAATTTCTCGCCAATATCAGCCACGAAATCCGTACCCCCATGAATGCCATTATCAACCTGACCGCACTCAGCTTGGGAACAGATCTTGATTCCAGGCAGCGGGGCTGGCTGGAATCCGTGCGCAGCTCGGGTGAATCTCTGCTCGGTATGATCAATGGTATCCTTGACTTTGCCAGGATAGAGTCAGGTAAGCTGGAACTGGAATCAACAACCTTCATGCTTGACAACCTACTGTCCAGGCTTGAACCGTATCGAATTGAGGCGAAAAGGAAGGGACTTGCTTTTGTCATTAATAGAGACCGCAACCTGGCTGAACACTGGTGCGGCGATGTTCAACGGCTGGGGCAGGTGCTGGTTAATCTGGTCGGCAATGCAATCAAGTTTACCGAAACGGGCAGGGTGGAAGTCAGGGTCAGGCCGATTCTGAGCAAGGAACAAAGTAGAGGACTGGAATTCCAGGTTCGTGATTCCGGTATCGGTATTGAGGCGAAAATGTTGCCGGTTATCTTTGATGCCTTTGAGCAGGCCGACAGTTCAACCACCCGAATCCATGGCGGCACCGGTTTGGGTCTTGCCATCTCTCGCCAGTTGGTAGAGCTAATGCGCGGTCATATCGAGGTGACTAGCCAGCCAGGCAGCGGCACTGTCTTTCTGGTCACCGTACCGCTGGAAGTTGTGCGGGATGAAGATGCGGTTGGGGAAAAACAGGTAGGTGATTTTATCCCGGACAAGGAGTTATGCGACCAACTTGCCGGGCAATCCGTTCTCCTGGTAGAGGATAACGAGTTTAATCAGATTGTAGCCATGGCACTGCTGGAAATGGTGGCAATCAAAGCAGATGTTGCGCAGGATGGTCAGGAGGCTGTGGATATGGTCATGGCCGGTGCCTATGATCTGGTATTGATGGATCTGCAAATGCCGATAATGGACGGCTATGAGGCCAGCCGTATCATACGGACTCTGCCGGACAAAGCCGGGTTGCTGATTATCGCCCTGACAGCCGATGCGACGGCCAGCGGCAAAAGGGAATGCTTTGCGGCGTGTATGGATGATGTTATTACCAAGCCTATTGAAACCGCCGAGTTTTTCAGCGTTCTTAAACAGTGGTTATGCCAGGATGGGCTGCACGGAATCGACCCGAAGTTGATAAAGGCGGATTGTGAAAAAGAGGTGCAGTTACTGGATAATCCGTCTCTGCTGGCATCCTTTGTCACGATTCACGGCAAGACCACTGAGGCGATTAGGGTCGCATTGAAAGACAACGACATGGAAACCTGCCATCGACTGGCGCATAACTTCAAGTCGGCAGCCGGGACGATCCGGGCTGAACAGCTCTATAGTCGATCCAAAGAGTTGGAGACACTGTTTCGCCGGATGCTCGACGGGAATGGTGACAGGGCAGCGGAGATGCCCGCTGCAATTAAACTGCTCGCCAAAGTCGAAGAGGAGCTTGTCTGTATTGTAGAACTGATTGGTCAGCAGACGAACGGGTGATTTGCGGCTAAAGCTTTGTGAGCTTTGGGGTCAAGCTCAGCGGTGACGCACGAAGATTTTTTTGAAGCCCACCCAAGGATAGCAATCATAACCGATTTTTTTTGTCGCAAAAAAGCATATACAGTAAAATGCTTTTGCTGTAGGGTTAAGGTAACCAATCATTTATCCGTACGAGGTTATCATGCCAGAGACGCATTCTACTAACTTTGCTCAATGCGGTCGACAAATCACCTTGCTGGAAATCGAAGAAGTTACAGAAACGATAGT
>DAOVTM010000313.1 GCA_030633145.1 Desulfobulbaceae bacterium | reverse complement strand
TGACATTTAACATGCCATTGCCAGGCTGTGCGGACAATATTGCCCAGCTCAGAATGGGTCGGTTTCCAGCCAAGCACGGTTTTACTCTCGTTCCCACGCAGCGCATGGGAACGAGTAAAAATTCCTATGCTATTAAATGAACCATGACATTTAACATGCCATTGCCAGGCTGTGCGGACAATATTGCCCAGCTCAGAATGGGTCGGTTTCCAGCCAAGCACGGTTTTACTCTCGTTCCCACGCAGCGCATGGGAACGAGTAAAGAAAAGTAAGGTTTTTATTTTTTTAATGAACCATGACATTTAACATGCCATTGCCAGGCTGTGCGGACAATATTGCCCAGCTCAGAATGGGTCGGTTTCCAGCCAAGCACGGTTTCGGCTTTCCTGGCATCTGCTACCAGTATGGGCGGATCACCCTGTCTGCGCTCTTCCAGAATGACAGGGAATTCTCGGCCACTGACCTGCTGCACCTTGCGGATAATTTCCAGAACCGAATGGCCCTGTCCGGTTCCCAGATTAATCTGCTGGCTGGAATTTCTCTCTTCAAGATAATTTTTATCTTCAAGATAATTTTTATCT
This sequence comes from Desulfobulbaceae bacterium, assembly GCA_030633145.1. Lineage (GTDB taxonomy): Bacteria > Desulfobacterota > Desulfobulbia > Desulfobulbales > Desulfobulbaceae > DAOVTM01. The sequence continues at coordinate 4,555 of DAOVTM010000313.1, read as the reverse complement.
TCAAGATATTGCAGAGCCAGAATATGAGCCTCAGCCAGATCCGTCACATGGATATAGTCTCTGACCGCACTGCCATCCCTGGTATCGTAATCCGTGCCAAATACACGGATGTTCTCACGCAGACCCAGGGCTGCGTACATGGTCAGGGGAAGCAGATGCGTCTCAGGGTTGTGATCTTCGCCAATCATGATCCCGCTATCAGCACCGGCAGCATTAAAATAGCGCAAAGACACTGATTTTAGCCCATAGGCACTGTCGTAGTCTGCAAGGATTTTTTCCACCATCAACTTGGACTGCCCATAAGGATTGACCGGATCCTGCGGATGCAGTTCGTCAATGGGCAGGGATACAGGCAGACCATAAGTGGCACAGCTGGAGGAAAAAACAATATTTTTACAGTTATTCCTGCGCATGGCTGCCAACAAAGACAGGGTGCCGCTGACATTGTTCTGGTAATACTTTTCCGGCTCAGTCATGGACTCCCCCACATAGGCGTAGGCAGCAAAATGAATCACTGCCGTGGGAGCAAACTTCCGGAAAAGAGAATCAAGGACAGCGGGATCATTCAAATCGCCCTTAATCAACTCCCCCCATTGCACCGAGGATTCATGCCCATAGACCAGATTGTCCAGAACAACCGGGGTATAATCTTGTTCATGCAGCAGTTTACAGGTATGGCTTCCAATGTAACCAGCTCCGCCTGTAACCAGGATTGTTTTTTTCATCCCTCTCTGCCCTCTGTCCCCTGATTCCTGTCCTTCAACTCCAGCCTGAGTGCTTCAATACGGTCATGGGCCTCGTTCAATGCCTCTTTACGGGTAATCTCCGAGATATTCTGTTCAATCTTTTCAATGGCAGAGAGCAGCTTGAAAATGAGAAGAAAAACCATTAGAAAGCCCATCATAACCACAGCATTAAAGTTATCAACCACCCCGATAACCTTTGCCAGCACCAGGGTAAAATCCGGATACACGGCAAAAAGAGACATCCCGCCCCAGACCATCAGGCGGACAATGAGTTTCAGGACTGTCTGACCAGCCTCTCGTTTGGCAAACTCCTTGATACCAAGGTACATCATCACCGAAGAGATACCGACGATTATTATTTGATAAAGGTGTACGTTCATAGTTGATCTCCACTCATGCTATCAAATTCCATACCATCCGACCGAGGGTGATAATGCCGTTTGTAAACCCCTGCTTATGGGGTTTATTGCTCGAATGCTCGGTATAGAGGGTGTGTACAGGCACCTCTGAAAAATTAAGGCGATTATTCTTTATTTCACGAATAACCTTGCTGTCATACTCATACTTATCCGCTTTGGTATCAATGATTAAAGCGGCAAAACGGGAATAGGCCCGTAAGCCGGACTGACTGTCGGAAACCAGCAGGCCGTAAAACAACCAGGTAATAAAATTGCCGATTGAGTTGGCAATCATCTTGATAAAGGGCATCTCTTCTCTGTTAAGGAGGCGGGAACCAAGCACCACATCGATATTGTCCTCAAGAATGGGACGGATAAGTGGTTCAATATCAGCGGGATCATGCTGCCCGTCACCGTCAAAGGTCACCACCACATCGGCATCGAGAAGATTTGCGGCCATAATCCCAGTCTTAACAGCTGCCCCTTTGCCCCGGTTTACACGCAGACGTATAGCCAGCACATCATGGGCAGCAGCAGTGATAAAACTATCATCACTGCTGCCATCATCAACGACGATAATGGTGTCATACCCATGCGCCCGCACATTTTTGATGACCTGTCCAATGACAACCGCTTCATTAAATACAGGTATAACTATTGCAATAATCATCCTGAAACGATCACCTTACTGCGCAACAGACATTTCTTTTCCTGAATTTCGCTAAATATCATGGATAACCAGTTGATATAGTCTTAGTTTGTGAGTATAATAACTCAACACACGTTAAAATTCTACCAAATACTGAAAAAATGTACCTCAAGCACTTTAATCTCAATCAATCCCCATTTGCCGAAAAACCCGATCTGGATATTTTCTTCCCTGAGGCTGCTCGACAGGAGATCCTGCAAACGCTCTATCAGGATCTTCTGGCCGACAAACCGCTGATCAGATTGATAGGCAAAGAAGGATATGGTAAAACCATGTTGTGCAGGTTGCTCCTTCGAGACCTGCCAGCTGATGATTTTGAAGTGGTCTTTCTGGACAACCCGGTGGGATCATTTGATGACCTGCTGCACAGTTTCTGCCGTGACCTGGGCATGGAACCGGCCAAAGTTGATGACGTGGATCTCGCTGACGAATTGAGCAGGCTGCTGAAACACAACCAGGCACGAAAGAAACAGGTCGTCCTGATCGTTGACGAGGCAGAGAAATTATTCCTTGCCGCCCTGGAACGTCTGATGCGCACTCTGTCCGAGTCCGATAATGTCCTGCACATTATCCTTTCCGGTCGCCCTGCCCTTGAGGAAAGCCTTGAACAGCTGGATGCCTACTGTTCAGATATTTCCGAAAGTACCAGTTACATCCTGGAGCCGTTTACAGAGGAAGAGACCAGGGCATATATCAATTTCCGCCTGACAACAGTAGGACTGCCTGAGAATAATCAAGACGATATCTTCAGCAGGGAGGCAGTGCGTAAGATTTTTGAAACCACCAAAGGCAACCTGCGCCTGGTCAACATTCTCGCAGAAGAGGCATTGCAGGCCACGTCCGCTGACAAATCATTCCTGGTTCTGTTTGACCATGTGGTTGAACAGAACGATAACTCCGGGGAAACACCTGCTAACACAGGAAGATCCGCAGGACAAGGAAAAAAGCCTCTCCTGCTTACAGTTGTTCTGCTTGCATTGCTGGCCGGGGGTGGCTGGTACTATTTCAACAGGTATAATGTCGTGGTTGGCCCTTCAATATCAGACAATGACTCAGGAAAGCCGGTGCCTGTTATTCAAAGAGACAAACCGTCAGAGCCGAGCAAACCTGTGCCGGGTGAACCAGCACAAGATGAACCAGTACCAAGCGAACCTGAGCAGCCCGTGGTTACAACTCCGATTCAAAACGAACAGCCGGCAGAGCAGCCAGAAGATAAGCCAGTAGTTGCAGCCGTGGAAGAACCCGTTGTCAAGCAAGATCAAACGGATCAGCCTGTGCAGCAGATTGAACAAGAACCGTTGGAACAGGAACCGCTTGAACAGGAACCACTTGAAACCCTCCCCACAGATGAGGTGCATACGAAACCTGTAACAGCACCAACTGAGCCTGAACAACCGGAAGAAGACCAGGTCACGCAGTCAACTGTACCGGAACAACCTGTAGAAACCAGTCCTCCAGTGGAAGATGAACCAGAAATTATAGAACTGACACCTGTAACGAAAAAAACCAGACCGAACACAGAACAGACCGTTGAAATGCAGGATGACCTGCAAAGTGGAACCGGTGAGAGCAGACCCGATCAAGCGACTGCCGAGGTTACAACGATTTCCGCACTTCAGCCGGATAATGAAGAAGAAATTACAGCGCAGAGTACCCGCGACACCCCTGTGATCAATGAGAGCGTGGCAAATATCGCCGCATCAGCAGAACCTGAACCTGCTGCCAGCCAGGAAACGGAGGTCAGCCGGGAACCACTGGATCCTCATGCGGATGAGGTGTATCAGCGACGACTCAGCGCGGCTGCTAAATGGCACCTCCCCTCGTATAAAGAAAAGTTTACTGTCCAGATGTTAATGCTTGCCTCCCAGGAGGCTGAAACCAATGTCCGGAAAATGCTTATCCGTGATGAGTATCTGGACATTGAAACCAAACTCTACATCCTGCGCAAAAAGGCAAATGACCAGCCAGCACTCTATATCTTTTACGGTATCTTTGACACCATGGATGAGGCCAGAAACGCCCGCAACACCATGCCCCTGTTTCTGCGCAAACACCACCCGTATCCCCTGTCCATTATTGATGCCATGAAAAAGGCGGAGTAACATCAACGAGTACCCCTTAGCTAACGGAGGAAAATATGGAACTGGCCGTAGCAAAACCTTACACCTGGCAGGACTATTTACAGCTTTCCGACGATAATCGTTATGAACTTATTAACGGAGATTTTTATGCCATGAGTCCGGCTCCGACACGGCAGCATCAGGGGATCAGTGGTGAATTTTCCCGACAGATATGCAACCAGCTTCTCGACCATCCCTGTTCTGCATACTCGGCTCCCTTTGATGTCCGCCTTCCCGGTAAAAAAGAAAACGCTCAATCCTCCACCACCATCCTCCAGCCAGACATATCCATCATCTGTGACCAGGAGAAACTGGACGACCACGGCTGTGTTGGTCCCCCGGATTTTGTCGCTGAGATCATCTCCCCTTCCACTGCTGTCCATGACAATATCACCAAGACCACCATCTACGAGCTGTCCGGAGTGCGGGAATACTGGATTATTCACCCAATGGATAAACTCATCATCGTCCGAATACTGAATGAGAATGGTGTCTTCATACCTCCAAAATTTATCGAAGGCAAGGGCAGTCTTGCCCTTACTGTTCTGCCTGAATTGATCATTGATCTGGATCTGCTCTTTG
>DAOVTM010000261.1 GCA_030633145.1 Desulfobulbaceae bacterium | reverse complement strand
TGGTGTAAATAGGATAGTGGTTGAAAGTATGAAGAAATAACTGATGAAGTTATGGGATGAAGCTAAAAAGAAGTGGTACAGTTTACGTTAGTATGGGTGGTATAGTTTGGGTTAGCGTTGAAGATTAGTATTGGTATTTCCTCAAATAGTCAATTATTGCTTGTTGTTCACACTGAGCAAAAAAGTGATAACGACACAATCTTGATTCGAATTATTAGTTGCCGAAAGACTACAAAACACGAGCGAAGAACCTATGAAGAAAACTAAGCCTCATTTTGATTCTGACATGTTATCCGAATATGACTTCACTGGAAAAAAGGAGTTCGTGGAAAATACCACGAAGCCTACGAGAAAGGCCACTCTGTCAGAATCCACAAGGAAGATGGCACAATCGAAACCTCCTATTTTACTTTGGAGGATGGTGCGGTCATGCTTGAGCCTGACGTTCGAGAATTTTTTTCAACATCGAAAGATGTCAATAAAGTATTGCGTTCACTAATTTCCTTGATTCCCAGAACGCAAGCACACCAAGCAACAGTAAAATAATGATGTTCGCTATGCCCTGTAATGGGGACGAATTTATTTAATCCCTCGTCCTCTTCAAAGATTATCTGCATGAATTATCGAGCAATTGTATTCAATTCACTATTCCATAGACCGAATCTTATGTTGTAAAATACCTTCAAAAGGAGAGTCATCCATGCTGTCCTGATAATTGCTTTTAATTAAACCTCGTGCTTTACCCGAGCGACCCTAAAAGTTCGACCTTTACGGCGAGAAATCTTTACCCCACATGACTTGATAGTTTCGAGAGACTATAAAAATCATTGCATGGCAACGAGAATTATCCGTAGATGAATTATAAAAAAAATAAACCATCCAACCTCCTTTCTCCCGAGATGCGTAAAAATATTTTGCAAAAAAGTTAATACAATGTTTCAATAGTTTAAAAACAATCCCCATAGAGAGTACATTTTCCTCCTTTCCGATCATTTCGGAAGTAAGCGGCTCAGTCCAGCGTTCTTAGTTATGCACATAGCGGTAAAAGAACGATGTAGGAAAAACAAAGTGTACTACAAACAAAGGAGGCGACAATGGAGGCAATAAATTTACACATTCCACCAGAAATAGTGGCACAAATAAAACTCCCCAAAAAAAGAATGCAAAAAGTTCTCATGAAAGAGCTTGTATTGCGACTATATGAGGAAGGATTTATTTCTTCTGGTCAGGGAGCATACCTGTTAAAGATGGATCGACTGGTGTTTGAACGCTTTCTGGCAGAACACTGCATACCAATCCATTGTGATGCTGAAGAATTAGAGCAAGACATTGCCTGTCTCAAGCAAATATCATGATTGTCAGCAATACAACCCGATCAGTAATCTACTGCACTTGAACAACATCATGCTGCTGGAAAATTATGTGGTACAGTGTACATCCCAAGGGCAGTTGCAGATGAACTTGAAGTCTCTTTTTCCAATAACGATGAATGGATTAAATGTATTGAGCAGAAAAAAATAGTTATTCAGCCGATTTCCAACATTATTTTAGTCAAACAGATGGTACCGTTACTTCATTTAGGTGAAGCTGAAGCGATCTGCCTCGCTCTGGAAAACAAGGCAACATTATGTTTGATGGATGATAAAGATGGCAGAACAACCGCTCAATTGAATAATATCCCCGTCACAGGAACAATGGGACTTTTACTAAAAGCCAAGCAAAACGGCTTCATATCATCTGTTAAAATCTTGCTTGATACCTTGCGGGATGAGCATAATTTTTGGATCAAAGATGATATGTATCAAAAAGTTATATCTATTGCAAAGGAATGAAAAAACAACTTTTCTTCCCTGATAGCAGCAACATGACTCCTGTCACCCCACTACTCCAGCTCCCCAATACATTCCGGGTTTTCTACGGCTCTTTTATCACCCTGCACCGGATTCAGCAACAGGCCATTGAGCCTGTTCTTGCCAACAGGGATATTATTCTCCAGTCAGCAACCGGTTCTGGAAAAACCGAGGCTGTACTCGCACCATGCCTGGAAAGGATAATTTCTGAAAACAGCAATACCGCGAATAAAAAAATATCTGCTCTCTATATTGTTCCTACCAGGGCATTGGCTCTGGATATTCGACGACGTTTTGCCGATCTCCTGAAAGATCGGCTGGGGATACGCCTTGCCATTCGTACCGGAGATATGAAATCAGGTACCAATAGCCGCCCGGATATCATCCTTACCACTCCTGAATCTCTCGATGTCATGCTGGGCAGCAGCAACACGGATTTACAGCGTTTTCTCCTCCGGGTTCGCACCATTATCATTGATGAAGTACATCCCCTGGTCAATCAGTACCGGGGACAGCACTTATCCTGGCTCATGCACCGGCTGGAACGCCGCACCAGAACCCGTTTACAGAGAATAGCCCTGTCCGCGACCATTGCCGACCCTGATGCGGTATGCAGCTTTTTACAGTTCAGACCGGATTATGTCCTGCTCACAGATGATGTTCGCCGTCAGATCCATCCCCGTCTCATTCATTTAAAAGATGATGAAAACGAGTTGATCAGCCTGGTAACTGATTTATCCCATGAATGGCGGTATCAAAAAATCCTCATCTTTGCCAATAGCCGGGGACGTTGTGATAAAATTTTCGGCTTATTGAACAATCAGGGAGCCTTTCAGGGGAAAGTGCTACTCCATTACTCAAACCTCAACACCAGAGAACGACAGGTTGTTGAACAGCAGTTTCGTAAACAATCCCGGGCAATATGTGTCGCCACCAGTACCCTTGAGCTGGGCATTGATGTTGGTGATGTGGATGCAGTGCTGCTCTTTGAACCGCCTGATTCTGTGTCTGCTTTTCTGCAGCGGATTGGCCGGGCGAACCGCCGCAGTGACACCATTCATTTTTGGGGAATATGCCAGGGCGAACGGGCTGGAGAACAGTTGCTGCGTTTTCTCGCTCTGCTGGCTCTTGCAGAAGAAGGCAGGGTGGAATCTGCCCTGTCCGGTACAATGGCCAGTGTTTTGAGTCAACAGATCATCTCCTGTCTGTATGAAAAAAAACAACTCAACCTGGCTGCGTTAATTGATCTCTTTGCAGCTCATTGGCAGGGGCAGTCAGATATTCCTCAAGAAGAAAGTGAACAAGACAGTGAACAAGAAATTGAGCTGGAACTTGAACAGATTTTTGCCTCTCTGATTCAGAAAAAATGGCTGAAAAAAAGCAAGACAACAGGTCTGTACAAAGGCGGCTATCAGTATTGGCAGGCTCTGCTTGAATACAAAATCTGGAGCAACTTCCCTCCAAATGAAGAGTTGTATCAACTGCTGGTCAAGGATGAGGCAGTGGCAGATATTCCCCTGTCAGTGGTCAAACAGATTGAATCGGGTGACCGGGTCATCCTGGCTGGCAGGCGGTTACTCATAACCAGAATTGATAACAAAAATGACAAGCGGGTTCTGGCTGAGCCTGCCAGCACCGTTGATGACAAGGAGATTGCCTGGCTCGGCAAGGGGAGTCATGTCTCGTTTGAAGTGGCTCAGGCCATGGGCAAAGTCCTTAAATCAGAAAAAATTCCTGATCTTTTTGCCCGCAGCCGTGAACTGCTACGCCTGGAGCTTGCAAAGGATCGCCGGGCTGTGCTGCTGGATAACGGTATTGAGGTTGTCAGGCTGGAAAACGGTTCATTGCAGTACCGGACATTCATTGGAGCCATGGGGAACCTTATTCTCGCAATCTCCGCAAAACATTTTTTTGCAGGTTTGGAGAAAGAGGACAGAGAGGATATTTCCGTTATTTCTGATGAGATTGGCCTGATCTGTTCTCATCAGATCAAGTTTGAACAACTTGCTCTTCCTGTTACTGAAGATGACTTTTCCTCCTGGATTCGCTCCCATTTCAAGATGATGGCAGCCATGTTTTCTATGAATTCCTTTTGTTACACCCTTCCCAGGGAATTACTCTGCCTGGAACTCACCGGCTTTATCAGCGATCACCGCTTGCTTGATTTTTTCAAACGATGCGCGAACAGTACCTCTGCAATAGTGAAGGGTGATCCTGGCGGTCTCAGCAGACTGCCCCTGATAACAGCCAAAAAAATGGTTCAAGAAATACCCTGTCACGCTGAACCGTTACTTGAGGCGGCCAAAAAACACCTTCCCGACACCCATGCACATCTCTTCCACCCGGATGGTGTCAGGCAGCCAAAAGCCTTGACCGGAACCATGATTGGTGAATATTTTCGCCATCAACAATGTGAACGCTGGTTGAGTATGCAATTTTTTCAGACCCAAGTGCAGCCTGAGAAAGGCATGGCTGACAAAAATGACGCTGAAATCTCCTTGTTACGACTTGCACAGGGGATTGCCTTTGAAGATAAAATCATCGCCCACTTACAGCAGCAAAATACGATTTTCAGGAATTTTTCCACCCGGAATGATCAGGCTCAAAAGCAATCTCTGACTGCCCGTTTTGCCGAAACAGCGGCCTGTTTTGAACAGATTGAAACATTGGAAAATCCTGGCAACTGCTATATTGTCCAGCCGGTTTTACACGTTGATGATGTATTGCAGGTTTCAGCGCAGGATCAATCATCGCAGGATCAATCATCGCAGGGTCAAATAGCCGGTGTTGGTATTCCTGATTTAATTCAACTTTGTCCGGGTGAAGGTGAGGATACAAACAGTATTGCACTCCAGGTTGGTGATATCAAAAGCAGTCATCAGCCCCGTTATTATCAAAAATGGCAGGTGGCATTTTATGGATGGTTGCTGCAACAAATTATTCAGCAAAACATTCCGCAAAGAAACAACAATACCCGGCTGACGGTACAGGACAAAGGCTTTATCCTGACCCCTTGCCCGGAGGAGCTTGCCCGGCGGCATGTCTTTGACCTCAAACCTTATTTTGCCTCCATGGATGCGGTCATCAGGAATATTGAGAGGGTGCTTGAGGTGCAACCCTGGCAGTCTTGCTGGCAGCTCCAGATGCATTGTATCAGTTGCCGCGGGTTTCCGTGCTGCTATCAAGAGGCTCTTCTGGAAGAGGATGTCCAATTTGTTCCCGGGATAAGCAGGGGCGGGATAGCAAAGATGCGTTCCCTGGGTGTCAGGACTGTGCAGCAGGAGCTTGGGAGAGAAGAGAGGGATTCTTTCAGTTTCAGTCAAAAGAAAGCTCTGCTGGATGCAATGACAGCCCTGCGTACTAATACTATCTTGCTCAGGAGGGAGATGACAACTGATCTCTTTCCCGCAAATATCGCATCCATTTTTGTTGTTCACCTGATTGTCGATCCTGTGACCAAGGACATGCAGACCATTGGTTTAAGCATCCATAGCAGCGGACAAGAACAAAAATCAATAATATTTAAACGGGAAGCGGGAGAGACACCTGAGCAGAAAGACTCGCTCTGGGAGGATTTTTCCGACTGTTTATCCCGGCTCTGGCAAGATGAAATTAATAACACTATTGATAAAAATCGCGTCCCTCATCTTCTCCTCTTTGGGCAGTCCACCCGGCTGGGACTGCTCCATCAGGCTGAACAGAGACACGATAATCAGATGATGGCACTGTTATCTTCTGGAGAAAATTGTCATTATACAGACATGAGGCAACTGCTTTCCCGTCATTTTTCCTTTCCCCTTCCCGGTACCATGACCCTCTATGGTTTGAACCGGATCTTACAACTCATGCCTGCAATCGAATTGGCGCAACCCGCCAGCCTGCTGCATGATGATAGATTTACCGAGATTGATGTATCCTTAATTTGTGAACTCATTTTTAAGCTCTGGCAATGGTGTCTTCCCCATCTGAAAAGCCAAGAACAGAGGAATCAATATCATCCGGATCAATACCATCTGCACCAGCAAAAGCATCCCGGTTTATCCCAG
>DAOVTM010000374.1 GCA_030633145.1 Desulfobulbaceae bacterium | reverse complement strand
GCGGCTGTCATAAGTACTAATGCACAATTAATCTAACATTTTCCCACTGGTTCCCATGCTCCTGCGTGGGAACCGTGATATGCCGCTCCAGCGGCTGTAACATGACAGACGGAGTCTCGCAGGCTCGCTTACCTGGAGCGTCCAAGTTGCGTTCCCACGCTGGAGCGTGGGAACGAGGCCAACGCTACATAAAGAATGCGTCCGGGCTTATAATATCCAGTGTGCGTGTTTGTATTTGATCTTTATTTATGATGCGGGTACAGTATTTTTGTTCTGTAAATAATACTCAAGCAGCAATGCTGCCAGAGCTGATGCCTAACACTTACCCTGTCATCACCAATGATCGATCCACAGATACATGATACAATAATGGAAAGGCTCAAGGCCGCTGAAAGCGACCATGAAGTCAAGGTGCTATACGCCTGCGAGTCAGGAAGCAGGGCCTGGGGATTTGCCTCCCCTGATTCCGATTATGATATCCGTTTTATCTATGCCCATCCCCAGGATTGGTATTTATCCTTTACTGTTGAGAGGCTGCGGGATGTCATCGAGTATTCGATTGTTGATGAAATTGATATCAGCGGCTGGGATATTCGTAAGGCATTGTATCTCTATACCCGTAGCAACGGAGCCTTGCTGGAGTGGTTAAATAGCCCGATCAAATATATCGAGTTCGGTACTTTTGCCGAAGACCTGCGAGTACTTGTACCGACAGCTCTCAATAAGACGGCAATATGCTACCACTACAGCCATCTGGCTCGGAGTAACGCCAGGGAACATCTCTTTGATGATCAGGTACGCTTAAAGAAGTATTTTTATGTCCTGCGGGCATTGCTGGCTATTCGTTATATTGAACAGCTTGGCTTGAATCCACCTGTTGAATTTGAGCAACTTGTAGCAACGGTTGCCCCGTATGAGATTCGCAACGATATTAACAAACTGCTGAATCTAAAGAGACAATCAGGTGAGCTTGGCTATGGGAAGCCGATTAACGTAATAAACAATTTCATCCAGACAGAGTTTGCCAGGCACGGAGAAGCCTTCAAGGGACAGGGCAGACCTGATTTACAGACCAGGCAGTCGGTGTACCGTGAACTTGACCGGATATTTAAGGACTCTATTCGCTGGTCATCATAATAGTGTTAAGGGTGCAGACAGTTCCCTTATCTGTCTGCTTACCACAGCAGGGGAAAATAGCTCATGCGTTTAACCAGAGCAGCGGAATACGCCATACGCTGTATGGTGGTTCTCTCAAGCAAAGGGGAAGGGGTGTTGACCAGCCGGAAGGAGATATCCGATATCACCGATGCCCCGCCAAACTTCCTGGCCAAGATTGCCCAGGATCTTGCCCGTGCCAATTTTATAGAGATACGTCAGGGGGCAAAGGGGGGCTTTGTCCTGATCAGGAATCCCGCTTTTCTCTCCCTCCTGGAAGTAGTGGAGGTCATGATCGGCGAGATATCGCTCAATGATTGCGTTGCTATGCCGTCAAGTTGTCCTAATAGCAGTGAATGTTCGGTTCACAAGGTGTGGAAAGATGCCTGCCAACAGCTACGGGAAACCTTGGGAACCGTCACCTTTGATCAACTGGTTCGGGATAAGTGCAGGGATCCGGTTATTAAATAAATGGCGACTGATAAAAATATCCCCAAGGATCTGAGCTTTGATTGAGCGAAGAACACAATCCCGGCAAAAGGAAAACTGACCAGAAAAGTGATTCGCTTCTGAGGATTCAGGTCAACTGTCTGGTTTCAATGGCTCGAGCCAGGGTGTGTTCGTCGGCATACTTGATATCCATGCCCATGGGAATGCCGCAAGCCAGACGGGTTACCCGTACGTTCATGGTCGCTAACCGTTCTATGAGATAGGAGGCAGTGGCCTCACCGGGTACAGTGGAGCTGGTTGCCACCAGGATTTCCTCAATCTGCTGGGTTCTCACCCGTTGAAACAGTTCACGGGTCTTGAGTTCATCCGGGCCGATCCCCTCCATGGGAGCCAGCACCCCGTGCAGGATATGATAGACCCCGCGAAAGACCCCGGTCTTTTCAATGGCCAGCAAATCGCCCGGTTCCTCCACCACGCAGACCAGTTGTTCGTTGCGGCGTGCATCTGCGCAGATGGTGCAGGGATCGTTTTCGGAAAAGGCGTAACAGCGGCTGCAGAGCCGGATGGACTGGTGCAGTTTTGCCAGACTTGTTGACAGAGCCAGAGCCTCGGCAGCTGGACGACGCAGGAGATAGAGAGCCAGCCGGGTGGCGGTCTTGCTGCCGATTCCGGGCAGACGGGTCAGGTCAGTGATCAGCCGCTCCAGGGCCGGTGGGACAGCCTGCATGGAACCCGTTACATACCCGGCAGCTTGAGACCGCCGGTGATTTTGGACATCTCGCTTTTACTCAGCTCGCTGGCCTTGCGTGCCCCATCGTTGACTGCCGCAACAATCAAATCCTGGAGCATGGCGATCTCATCCGGGTTGACAATGCCCTCTTCCAGGGCCAGACCGATCAGGTCACCTTTGCCGTTGACCGTGGCGGTAACCATGCCGCCGCCCGAGCTTCCGGTAACGGATTGCGAAGCCAGCTCTTCCTGCATGTTCCCCATTTTTTCATGGAACACCTTGGCCTGTTTCATCATCTCTGAAATATTCATACGTCCTCAACTCTGTTTAATGTATATAGGAAGCTGCTAGCTGTTACCTGACGGCTGACCGCTACTGTTTTTTATTTCGGGTAACGGGATACGAAAACGGGGACCAACTCTGATATCGCCAAGTTGCCCATTAAATACCTCCAGAGCCGTCCTGACCAGGGTGTCATCGGCCAGATCCTTGCGCGCCTTGCGTACCGCAGCACCGCTGTTCGGGTCGGTATCACAGTCTGATTCGTCTGGAATGTGAAACTTGATGGCAAGATTTTCCTGAAAAAAATCCGAGGCAAACTCGGTGAGCTGCTGAAGGTTATCCCCGCTCTTCATCATGCGGCAGTCCAGGGAATCGTCGTAGATAATAATTAGCTGCCCTTTTTCCATCCGGGTAGAGGTTGCGGCCTGCAAAGAGGCTGCCATCCATGCGATCCTGTCACTGACATATTGGATAAACTTGAGCCAGTCCCTGCGCACATCCTTTTGAGGTCTATCTACCTGAACCGCTTCTTTTTTTACAGAGGTTTCGTTCTTGCCGACTGTTTCCTTGTTCCCGGAAGACTGTTCCGGCTCAGGCTTGTCCTCTTGCTGCTCAACGACAGGGGGAGGAGTCGGTGTGGGAGACGGCTCAGGTTCCGGTTTCCTGGTAATGGGTGGCCGGGGATCAACAACTGTTTTTTTTTCAACAGTCTTAGTTACCCGGGGCTGATCAGTCTCTTTGGTCTTTATGGGCAGGGCCACTCCTTCCAGTGCTGCATCAAGACGACCGAGTAGTTCGGTCACCGGCACCACATCCCCTGCCTGCACCGCCTTGATAAAGACCATCTCCACTGCGAAACGGGGTCGGCTTGACCAGGCTGCCTTTTCCAACCCTTCCAGAAGAAAATGAAAGAGCTGAAACAGGGACTGGTGGGAATGGGCATCAGCGGTTTTCTTGAGTACTACCATCTCATCCGGAGGCAAATCCAGTAGCTGCTCCGGTTGTTGACTAACCTTGCACACCACCAGAGAACGGAGCCAGGTGAGCAGTTCATTGATAAACCGCTTGATATCCATGCCGTAGGTATAGACCGCTTCCAGGTTGTGCAGAGCCGTAGCCAGATCAGCGGCCAGCAGGGCATCGACAATATCTGCGATCACCTGGTGACTGACCAGTCCCAGCACCTCAACCACCTCATCACCGGTCACCGTGTCGCCACAATAGGAAAAAATCTGATCCAACAGGCTGAGTCCGTCGCGAACCGAACCACCCGCCTCCCGAACTACCAGGTTCAGGGCAGTATCGTCAATCTCCACTCCCTCACCTGCGGCCAGAGAAGCGAAATGGTCAAAGAGTTCCTTATGACCCACCCGTTTCAACTCGTAGCGTTGGCAGCGGGAAAGGATGGTCACCGGCACCTTGTGCAGCTCAGTGGTGGCAAACATGAAATAGACATGATCCGGCGGTTCTTCCAAGGTCTTGAGCAGGGCGTTGAATGCCTCGGTGGTGAGCATATGTACTTCATCGATGATGATGAGCTTGTAGCGCGAGCTGGTGGGCATGAAGCGGATGTTTTCTCGCAGATCCCGAATTTCCTGAATGCCGCGATTGGAGGCACCATCAATCTCGTGCAGATCAACCGAGCTGCCTGCCATTATTTCCCGGCAGGAGGTACACTCATTGCACGGTTCCGGGGGATTGTCTGCTTCGCAGTTGAGGGATTTGGCCATGATTCT
>DAOVTM010000019.1 GCA_030633145.1 Desulfobulbaceae bacterium | reverse complement strand
TAAGGCGGGACAAGCCGTAATTTCAAATAGATAACTCTTGTCGTCCTCTGGTTCCCACAGACGGAGTCTCGCAGGCTCGCTTACCTGGAGCGTGGGAACGAGAGGGAGTGAAGAAATGTCCCGGCTAAAGTTGGTAGTCCAAAAAGCAACAGACCGGGTACGGATACTTTTCCATCTGTTGTGCGGACATCTGGGTTGCGGCTCTGCTGGTAGAACCGACTCGGACAAAGTATAGAAAACGATTGGTCTGATAGGGCCTGTCTGCTCCCTTGTCGATGGTAACTATCCCCACCGGTTTGCCCTGTATCTCTAATTTTTGGAACAGAGGGTTAATTCCGGGAATGACATTGTGACGAGCGATATTGGCGACCCATTCTTCCCAATTTTTATCTGCTGATAATCCCACGATGGAGGCGGTATCATCAACCCGATAAGGATTACTCCTCCAGAGGAATTTGAAAAGGCGGTAATCTCTTTGGCAAGTGAATTAGCATGAACCTGACTGCCTTTGAATTCGATAGCACAGTTTTCACCCTGTTTTAATAATGCTATTATGTCTTTATCAGTATAAGTCATTATATCTACAGCATCTGAATTTTCATTTTTTCTGTTTTATTGTAACTCGTTGGCTGGCAGCAAATTTCTCAAAGGGAAAACATACTTGTGCGCAATCACCTGTTACATTCCCAACTCACGCAAGATTTGCTCATTGCTCGTCCATTTCTTTTTGACCTTGACCCAGAGTTTTAGCTGTACCTTACAGCCAAGCAGTTTTGTGATTTCTTTAGTTGCAGCAATGCGGATTTCAGCCAGCATCTTTCCCTGTTTACCAATAATTATCCCCTTTTGTGAACCCCGTTCCACTATGATGGTGGCATGGATAACCACTGGGCCGCCCTGCGTGTTTTCCTTAAATGAGTCTATCAGCACAGCGGTTGAATAGGGGATCTCCTGGCGAGTGCGGAGGAAGATTTTTTCCCGGATCAACTCGGCCACGATGAACCGTTCCGTGGAATCCGTGGGGATATCATCGGGATAATACTGCGGCCCTTCCGGCAGACGACTGACCAGCTCCTCCTGCAAGAGATCAGTACCATCTCCCTTCAGGGCGGAGATGGGGATAACCGCATTAAAGGAATGCAGAGAACTGTACCAGTCAATGAGTGGCAGTAGCTGCTCTTTATTCACCATATCCACCTTATTGAGGGCAAGAATGGATGGGCAGGAGATCTCTTTCAGGTAGCTGCGGTATTCTGCGCTTCGGCTTGCAAGTATTTTGTTTTTCTTTTTGTCAGTTTTACTGCCCAGCACTATTTCAGCCATGGCCTGGGCATCGGCAAGGAAGAGGACAATATCAGCCTCGTAGAGGGTGTCCATGGCGATTCGCACCATTTCCTGGTTGATCAACTCTCTGGCCTTGTGCAGTCCGGGCGTGTCCAGCATGATGATCTGGTAATCCGTGCCGGTTATAATCCCGGCAATGCGGTTGCGGGTGGTCTGGGGCAGGGGGGTGACTATGGCGATTTTCTGCTGCAGGTAGTGATTGAGCAGGGTTGATTTACCGGCATTGGGGGGGCCGATAACTGCTACTACGCCGGAATGATAGGTGTTTTTTTTCATTTTTCCTGCAAGGTTTAAATTTTTATGGGGAATCAGGGCCGTTTTCTTAGGTTGTTTATAAACTCAAACCAGGGCCATCAGGAATCTACTGGCAGGAATTATATATGTTCCATTCTTTCGATCCAGAAAATGATCTCTTTCATCCATAGTAACCAGGAATCTCTGTTGCACATTCAGCCGTTTTCCGTAGTATTCAAGTGCGCTGGCCTTCCTGTTTTTCAGCTTGCACTCTGCTAAAAACCAGGGAATATCATTCCAGGTAACCAGAAAATCAACTTCTCGTTTCTCCCGATCTCTAATATACCAGAGTCTGGTTCGTATTCCAAAACAGTCTTTGTAAAAGTCGCAGAATTTTAACAGGTGAGAGCCAATCATGTTTTCAAAACGGGCTCCCTTGTCCTCAATTTCGGACCAGTCCCATAAATAGTATTTTGATTCTTTTTTTAATGCTCGTTCAATGCGTCGATGATAGGGCATTACCCTGAAACAGTAGTAGTTTCGCTCTAATATTTCCATCCATTTTATTATTGTTTTTGGGCTGGCACCAACATCTTCCGATAGGGATGAAAGGGATAAGGGCGAGGCCACCCGTCTGGGGAGCAAGGCACCAAGAAGTTCGAGCCGTGAAATATCACGCAGCTGCTCGTTATCGCGGATATCTTCTCTGAAAGTACGTTCAAAACGTTCGTTCTGCCAACGTAACAGGGTTCGCTCTCTTGATTCCAGCAACGGTTCAGGAAAACCACCAAACTTGAAAAGCTCTGCAAGACCGGTACCCTGTTTGCTGAAATCAAGGGTATGGCAAGGCTTGGGCATTGTTGTCGGAGTAGCAGTTTGGTTATATTCAGATAGGGAAAATGGGTGCAGGGTGTGGTAATGGTAGCGACCGAGCATTGAATCACCGGATCGCCGATAGACATTTAAGCGGGAACTGCCGGTGACGATAATTTTTTCCTCGTTCAGGCGGGTGTCCCAGATTCCTTTTACAAGATTTTTCCAATGGGTGTATTTGTGAATCTCATCGAAAATCAGGCAATCCGTTTGTGGTGACCATTCCTGCCCGGTTATCCTGAGCTTATGTTTTGGATTGTCCCAGTTCAGATAGACATTGTTGGGATACCCGGCAGCGATGGTTTGGGCAAGGGTGGTTTTGCCGACCTGGCGCGGACCTCCAATAAAGACCATTTTGTTACGCAGATCGTCAATGATCAGTTTGCTATTATATCGTCTTTCCATGATGACCAAAATATCTATCATGAAAAAAAAGTCAAGACAATTTTTTCCTATGGTAAAAAATTGTCAGCCAAAGATGCCTCAATATTTATCTGCTCCTGGGCAATAAAAGTCGATGCTCTCAAGTCATTCTTTGACATTATACAAGATGTTGCCTATTATCCGCTTCAATTAATTATAAGATAATCGAATATCCCTATATAAATATCCCTATATAAATACCCCTTACTTAATATGATACCTCCAGGCTCCATAATCGAATACCTTGACAGCGGACGTTTTACCTGTGCCGTAGTCTTGCAGGAAAACGGTAACCGGCTTCGTCTGCTTAACCAGAATGGCCGGGAGATGAATCTACCCGCCTCCCGGGTGGTGACAATCTCCAAAACCAGACACTCCCTTGACAGTAGTCGGGACGGGCAGAGTGCAATGCTCAAGGATGCCGCCGAAAAACGGGCAGTCCTGACCGATGAGATACCCATGGAGGACATCTGGGAGCTGGCCAGCGAAGAAGGACAGTCTGCCTTTCCAGCGGATTTTTTAGCCGAGCTTTTTTTTGGCGGTGACCTCAATGATGATCAGTCTGCTGCCTTTTTGCGAGCCGTATTCGCGGATCGTTTTTTCTTTAAGTTTAAAAACAACCTGGTCAACGTACACACCGAAGAACAGGTGGAACAGCTCCGCCATCAGCGCAGAAAGGAGGAGGAAAAAGAGGCGATCCTGACTACCGGCGCAGATAATCTCAAGGTTATCATGGGGGGCGGGGCAGTAACAGGAGAACAGTGGCCGGAACGTGATCAAATACTCTCCTGGATAGTGGATTTTGAGCTGTTCGGCTCTGATGCACCCAACTGTGATCTGGTACGTCAACTGTTGAAGCGGGCTGAGTTGAGCCGTCCCGGAGACGCACATAAACTGTTGGTTCAGGCCGGTGTCTGGGAGAAAGATGAAAATATCCCCTTGCTCAAAGCTGAACAGCCAAAGGATTTTTCAAAAGATTTGCTGGCCCACTCCACTAACATTGCAGAACCTACGGCGGAACAACTGCTCGCAGAACCTAAACGTAAGGATTTTCGTGACCTGGATATCT
Source organism: Desulfobulbaceae bacterium (assembly GCA_030633145.1). Taxonomy (GTDB): domain Bacteria; phylum Desulfobacterota; class Desulfobulbia; order Desulfobulbales; family Desulfobulbaceae; genus DAOVTM01. The sequence continues at coordinate 15,009 of DAOVTM010000019.1, read as the reverse complement.
TTACCATTGATGGCGAGAACACCAGGGATTATGACGATGCCCTGCATGTGGAAGAGCTTGAGGATGGCAGGGTGCTGGTGGGGATCCATATTACCGATGTCAGCTGGTTTATCAGACAGAAGGATCCCCTCTTTGCCGAGTCCATGGAACGGTGTACCTCGCTCTATTTTCCCGAGGGGCATATCCCGATGATGCCTCGGGAACTCTCCCAGGGAGTGTTCAGTCTGATTAAGGACAGGGTGCGTCCGGCGATGTCATTCCTGGTCACCCTGACCCCGGATGGGGAGATTGTCAGTTCTAAAATCGTCTCCTCAGTTATCCAGGTGAAACAACGGCTCAGTTACAGCGAAGTGAACCGAATTATGGAAGATGATCCACGCCTGAGCCTGCTCAACCGGATGAGTCAGCAGCTTCAGTTAAAACGGGTGGAGCGGGGAGCCTTGCTCCTCACCTTTCCCGACGTTAATATCTATGTCGATAAACAGGGAAAGGTGACCATCAAGCTGTCCGATTCAGACAGCCCGTCCAGAACCCTGGTTTCAGAGTGCATGATCCTGGCCAACGGGGTGGCAGCGGATTACCTCACCGCCCAGGAGGCTCCCGGCCTGTTCCGTTCCCAGCCACCGCCCCACCGGCGTTTACTGGAAGGAGTGCGCAACAGTCTGCAGGATATTGCCTGCCAGCGTCGTTTTCTTTCCCGTGGTGAGCTGACCACCCATCCCAAATCCCATTCCGGTTTGGGTCTGAACTGTTATACCACTATCACCTCACCTATCCGCCGTTTTCTTGACATGGCTATGCAGATGCAATTATCCTCCATGATCCAGGGCAGGGGACAGCTCTTTTCTGCGGATGAGTGCAGGAGTTTTGTCGGCACCCTGCAGCAAAAACTAGCCCGAGCCGGTAAGGTACGGCAGCAGCGGCATCGCTACTGGCTGCTGCGTTACCTGGAGGAACGGGTGGGTACCATGCTCTCGGCCCTGGTGGTAAACCATGGCCCGAAGCGGATCAATGCCCTGCTGCTGGACTGTTTTTTTGATGTTGACCTGCCGCCTAATCCCGCCTTTCCGGTGGAACCGGGTGATACGGTTAAGGTGCGGATTGCCAAGGCTAATGCCCTGGATAACAGCCTGCGGGTTGAGTGGTAAAAACCTATTCCCCAAGTGAACATTCAATAGGAGAAGTCTGCTGCAGATCCAGGGCAACCAGTTTGGCATAAAGTCCGTCTTTCTGCAGCAGTTTTTCATGGCTGCCCTGTTCAACAATCCTGCCCTGATCCATGACCACAATCCGGTCGGCCTGGCGCACGGTGGAGAGACGATGGGCGATCACTAACGAGGTACGTCCTCTAAAACTTGCCTGCACGGCCTGCTGCAGGATGTTTTCTGCCTCACTGTCCACCGAGGAGGTGGCCTCATCCAGGATGAGGATGGCAGGGTTGCGGCAGAGGACCCGGGCAAAGGCCAGTAACTGTTTTTCCCCGGAGGAGAGATCCTGGCCTCCTTCCCCTATGCGGGTGTCAAGGCCCTGGGGCAGCCGGTCGATAAAGGGTTCCATTCCGGTCTGTGCCAGAATCTTTTGCACTTCCGTCCTTTCCTTGCCAGTATCCTGGACAATGTTGGCAAAGACCGTATCCGGCTCAATCAGGACATCCTGAAGGACAATGCCGATCTTCTGGCGCAGGTTCTTGGGGGTGAAATCTCGTACATCATGTCCATCCAGACGGATTGCGCCGGAGTCCGGGTCATAAAATCGAACCAGCAAAGAGATCAGGGTGGATTTGCCTGCCCCGGTGGAACCAACCAGGGCAATGGTCTGACCGACCTCAATGGTCAGGTCAACGCCATGAAGGATAGGTTTTGTGCCGGGATAGCTGAAACTGATCTGGCAAAACTCGATCTTTCCCTTGATGGAATCTGCTGGCAGGGGAGATGCCGGTGACTGGATGGTACCCCGGCTGTCCAGCAGCTCAAAGATACGTTCTGCCGAGGCCATGGCAGACTGGACAATGGAATACTTCTGGGACAGTTCCCGCATGGGCTGGAAAAAGAGACGCATATAGGAAAAAAAGGCGGTCAGTTCCCCCAGGGTTAAACGGCTCTGGATCACCTCACCGCCGCCATACCAGAGGATGGCGGCCATGGCAAGGGCGGAGAGGAATTCGGTCAAAGGCATGAAGGTGCCGAACAGGCGAATCTGGCGCAGAGTACGCTGCAAAAACTCGTTACTCAGTACCTGAAAGCGGTTAAAATAATCAGCTTCCCTGGCAAAGAGCTGTAACACACTGACCGCAGAGATGGTCTCCTGGAGAAAGGTGTTGAGTACGGCCAGCTGGGAGCGGATGGCTCGGAACCGTTCCCTGGCCAGGCGGGAGAACATTATGGTGATTGCCAGGCTCAGGGGCAGGAAGATGGTCATGATCAGGGCCAGCCGGACATTGAGCAGATAGAGCAACAGCAGGATGCCAAAGAGCTTGAGCAGGTCATTGAAGAGGGTCACCATTACCGAGGTGAACATCTCGTGCATATTTTGGATATCGTTGGTCAGTCGGGTGACCAGCCGTCCGGCTGGATGGGTGTGAAAAAAGGATAGATCCAGGGAGAGGAGATGGCTGTAAAGGTCATTACGCAGCCGGTGCATGATGGATTGGGCGGTGAATTCCAGCACCATGACTTGGAGGAATCCAGCCACAAAGATGATAAATATACCTGTCAGGTAGAGCAGGGTAGGGCTGGCTATATTGTCCAGCCTGGTCACTGTATCCAGGTGGTTTGCCATCATCCCGTTGTCAATGGCCAGCTGCATCAGTTTGGGCAGGCTGAGGGTTGCGCCGGTGATTAACAGGGAGAGCAGGACTGCGCCGCTCAGGCGGAACAGATGGGGGCGGCAGAAGGGGAGTATCCGTTTCCAGATCCACGCCTCTGAGATGCGGCCCACCTTGCCCTCTTCTGTATAGCCAAAATTATGCATTTTTTCTTGTCAGCGCAGTTTTGCTGCCTCCACCTCGCTGCTTGCGGGCCATAGCCTGGTAAAACGAACTTTTTTTCAGCAACTCTTCGTGGCTGCCCTGTGCAATAACCCTGCCCTGGTCAAAGAGAAAAATCCGTTCGGTGCGGGCCAGGATATTCAGACGGTGGGAGGCAATGAGAAGGATGGACACCCTGGAGCGGATAGAACGAAAGACCTCTTGTTCCGTTTCCACGTCCAGAGCGGAAAGGGCATCATCAAGGATGAGAATTGGCCGGTCTGCGAGCAAGGCACGGGCAATGCCGACACGCTGTTTCTGCCCCCCTGATAACCGTATCCCCTGCTCACCGATACGGGTCTGGTACTGGGTTTCCATGGCCATTATTTCGTCGTGGATTCCTGCCAGCCGGGCAGCCTTTTCTATGGCCTCATCAGGAGCGTCTGGGACTGCCAGGCTGATATTTTCCGCCACCGTACCAGAGAGCAGTACCGGCTGAGGGCTGACATAGCTGATCTGTTTCCTGATGGTCGTTGGGGAAAAACGGTTGACATCATGCCCTGAAAACAGGAGCATGTTGTCGGGCAGCGGGTATTGCCGTGCCAGCAGCATACACAGGGTAGATTTTCCTGAACCGGTCTTCCCGGCTACCCCGATGATCCCCGTTCTTATCTCCAGATTGACCCCGGATAGGGCCGGAACTTTCGCACCAGGATAGGTAAAGTTAAGATTACGGCAGGTGAAGTTGAGGGAGTTAATAACCGGTTCCCGGTCGGTAGCAATGGAGTCAGGCAGCAGCGGCACAGCATCCAGCAGCCGCTGTATCCTGGTCAGCGAGGTGATTCCACGCTGAGCCAGGTTGGTGACCCATCCCACGGCCATCATCGGCCAGATCAGCATATAGAGATAGGTGATAAAGGCGACAAAATCGCCCAGGCTGATAGCGTTGCTGATCACCAGTCTGCCACCAAAGTAGAGGGTCAGCAGCATCCCCAGATTACCCACCATGGTGGAGATGGGAAAGAGCAGTCCATGGATGATTGCCACCTTGAGATTTGCCTGGACATATTCCCGACCCAGGTCGTCAAAGTCGCTGCACTGTCGTTGTTCCCGTGTATATCCCTTAATTAAGCGAATAGAGACCATGGTGTTGCGGGCAAACTCGGTGAGTAGGGAAAACTGTTCCTGAACTCGGTCAAAGCGGGTATGGAGCTTGCCGGACAGCTTCCAGGTACAGAGAGCCAACAGGGGCATGGGAATAAGGGCGATCAGGGTCAGGGTAAGGCTGATGTTGGCCATGAAAAAGAGGGCGGCCATGGACATCACCAGGGCATCGGCTGCCGCAACCATGCCCATGCCGCAGGCCATCTGTACCGCAGAGAGGTCATTGGAGGAGTGAGCCATGAGATCGCCGGTGGAGTGTCGGTCAAAGAATGGACGATCCATTTTCAGGATATGCTTATAGAGCTGATCCCGGAGAATTTTTTCCAGCCGCCTGGAAAAGCCGATGATCAGGGTGCGCCAGGAAAAACGGAACAAGAGGATGAATACGCCGGTGAGGATGATATAACCGCCAATAAGCATCAGGCTGCTACTGGTAGCCGTGCCTTGTGTCAGGCTGTCCACCCCCTGTTTCAGATACCTGGGAATGGTGAGGGTGAGGAGGTCAACGGCCAGCAGGGCAAGAAAACCGAGCAGGAGGCGCAATCGGTATTTTCGATAAATGGGACGTATCAGGCGGAGCAGGGAAGCGTAGCGCAGCGAAGACTTCGGTTTGATGATTTCTGGACGTGATGGCTTTTGAGAGCCGGTTTGTGGGCTGTTCATTCAGCGGGTATCGGATTTAGTCCGCAATATCTCATGATAGGCCGTGGACAACTCAATAAACCGCTCATGGTTCCCACCCTCCTTGTCTGGATGTAACTCATGCGCCTTTTTTCGGTACAGCCGAGTTAAGCTCTTTTTACTCATGGCACCCAGCTCTGCCTGGCTCACCCCGAAAACCGTACTCGCCTCACGTGCGGACATACGCTGTGCTCCTGGAGGCGGGCCGCTCTCCTGCCCGGAACCGATATGGGCTCGGAAAAAATCATTCCAGCTCTGCCCGTCAGGAAAGCCATAGTCAAAAAACATGATCACATATCGTTTCAGGTAGGAGACCAGGCCGCTCTCCCGTTTCATGCCCTTCCAGAAGTCTTTGTCACTGTCCAGTCGGCAGATTTCATGGATAAAACAGTCGTCTAGCTGTTCGCTGTCCAGGGCATGGGGCATGGTTCTGGCACAGCTCTGGGGAAAGTGATGCTGCAGATCAAAAATGGCAAAAATATATTGTTTATACTCGTTGGGCTGGAGTTCCTGCTCCCGTTCAAGGATCAGTTGCTCCAGCTCATCACGGGATTTATCCAGCAGGATTTTGTACAGGGAAGGGGAGCGGTCAAGATCACGCAGATCAGTCTGACCAAAGCGGAGAAAGTGGATCCGACGACGGTCAAAGATATGGGTGTTGTTGAGGATATGAATCCTGGTCTCCTTATCCATCCGTTTCCAGTTCCTGCCTGCGCCCCGGTTGAAAAAAGAGTCCAGCCTGTTCAGGATATAAGGGTCAAGAAAGGGGAGGAAAAAAGTTTCCACCTCGTCATAATCCACGGTATGTCCGGCCGCCTGCAGCCGCTCAAATATCTGGTCGTCTATGTAAAAGGAGGTGCCGCCGGGATAGACAATGTATTGTTCCGGGTCTGAGCCAATGTCAAGCAGTTTTCGGTTGCGATATACCTCGCCATCCAGCCAGGATTCACATAACTGGTAGTGGAGGCAGTTGTCGATAAAATGACGGGCAAGATACATGGTCAGTTGTTTGAACCGTTCATCCCAAGCAGCCCTTGGACCGCCTTGATCAACTCCTCAAGGTCAAAGGGCTTGGTAAAGGCGAGATCTGCACCAAGGAGGAGGGCATCAGGCAGGTATGCCTCGGGCCCTATCCTGCCTCCGCCGGAAATGGCGATGATCTTGATGGCAGGATAGTTTTGTTTCAGGCTGGTAATGGTCTCCATCCCCTCCTGATCCGGCATGAGCAGATCAGTGATGATCAGATCATACGGTTCCTGCTCATACATTCGCTCTCCTATACGACCATTTTCTGCTACCCCAACCGTAAAACCTGACAGCTCCAGACTCATTTGCAGTAGGTCACATATCTGTTCATCATCATCTATTACCAGTATTCGCATAGCTCTTCTTTACATGTTAATGTTTTTGAGTTCTTGGTACTCGTGAATATTGTAATTTTGACTTGCTTATGAGTACTGCACCAACCGGTTTTAATCAGTGGTTTTCGATCCATGAAACACCTGATACGCCATCTCTGCAAGCACTTTTATTTCAGTAGGTTTGGCAAAAAAATGGACAATACCCGCCTCAGCCGCCTCCTGCTCAGTAACCACCTCTGTATATCCCGAACAGAGGAAGAACGGTAGATCATTACGCAGCTCCTGTACCTTCTGCGCCAGTTCAAGGCCGCTCATGCCGGGCATGGTCTGGTCGGTGATAACCAGGTCAACCTCATGTAAATGATCTTTTAGATAGGCCAATGCTTCTTCACCATTGCAGGCACTCACCGTAGTATAACCCAGACACTCCAGCAATTCAGCCTCCATCGCAACGATCTCTTTTTCATCATCCACACAGAGTATTGTTTCAGGAGTCATGTCAACTTGGTGTGGCTGTTTCTCCACCTGATCCGCTGATGCCTGTTCCTCTTCCCTCAGTTCCGGGAAATAGATTGAAAAGCTGGTGCCTTTTCCCAGCTCTGACTGTACGTCAATAACCGCTTTATGGGCAGTGATTATGCCGTGCAGGGCTGCCAGCCCCATCCCGGAACCCTGGCCGACTTCGTTGGTGGTGAAGAAGGGTTCAAAGATGCGCTCTTGAAGCTTCTGGCTCATGCCAATTCCATTATCCGTAACAGAGAGCTTGATATATCGTCCCTCTTCCAATTCGGGACAGGGCGGCGTACCGGTAATGTTCACCGGATGCAGTCCTATATCAATGGTGCCATGTCCATTTTTCAGGGCACTGGCCGCATTGGTAGAGAGATTCATCAGAATTTGGTGAATCTGGGCTGGATCTCCAGAAATTTTTCCGATATCCTGCCCAAGAGCAAGGTTCAGTTCAATGGTCGTCGGCAGGGAGGAACGTAATAGTTTCACAGCCTCTTTGACCACTGGAGCAATTATGAGCGGTGCGTGTTTGCCCGTTGTCTGTTTGCTGAAAGTGAGGATTTGAGAGACCAGATCTTTGGCCCGATTGCCAGCCTTTTTGATCGCCTTGAGATGTTTATCTGCGTCTGAAGCACTGAGCTGCCCCGACTTCTTCTTCTGACCTGATCCAGACATGCGAATACGGAGCAGATCAACATTGCCAATAATCGTGGTCAGGATATTGTTAAAATCGTGCGCAATCCCACCAGCCAGGGTCGCTATGGCCTCCATCTTCCGAGCATGAACTAGCTGCTTTTCCAGGGTGTGCTGCATGCTGATATCCCGGGCGCAGTGAAGGTACCCTTCAAGTTTTCCATCCTGAAACATGGGGGAGCAGTAAATACGGAGGTATTTACCCCGCAGTTTTCGATGCGTAACAATATCAGAAGATTGTTCTTGCTCAACGTTTGTCATTGGACAGTCCGGACACTGTTCTTTACGCTCCATCAGGAGTTCATAACATCGTTTGCCGAGGACATTATGGTCGTCGGTGTGCAGTAGATCAATGGCTGTTTTGTTGGCATTGATCACCCGCATATCCCTGTCCAGTATCATTACTGAATCCTGCAGAGAATTAAGGACAATACGCCATTTCGCCAGCAGATTATGCTGGGCATCTTCAAGTGCGTTGGCCCGGCTGGTTTCCCGAGCCAGTTCTTGTCGCAGTTGTTTGATTTCAGCCTGATCAGGTTCGCAGTTATTATTGTTCTGCGGACTCTTCAGCAGGTGTTTAAAGAATTTTTTGAGACTGTCTGTCAGCATAGTGTTCTCGCTAGCCGGGAATCTTCAGGCGGAAGACCTTTGTTCGGAAAAAATCAATTAACTCTGTGCGGCGATGTACGATTCTGATCTGTTCCGGGATGAGCCTGGATGGTTCGTTTTTCATAATTGCCATCTTGTATTCAATATTGGGTGCAAAGCGATTCTCCAGATACCAGGCAAAGAAAAGTCCGAAGAGGAGACCAGGCGGGGTAAATCCCTCTTTGCCGTTTACCAGACGGGTATAGGATTGTTCCTGATCCGGCAGATTGGAAGGGGTCATGCGGCTGAGCTTGAGGTAGCTGTCCAATTCCCGGGTGGTGAAAAAAGAAAGGGTATCCTTTTCCTTCCTTATTTCCAGGCAATAGATGCGACCGCTGAGCCTCCCCTGGTATGAGATGTCCTCCATCCCCTTGTGCAGACAGTAATTGCCTAGCAGGGACTGACCCAGTCCCACCAGAAAGGCCATTGCCAGTTGACTGGTATCAGCTACCTGGTCGCTGCGTATTTTGATGCAGCTGTCGTCCGGGTCATAAAAGGAGAAGACATTGTCCCACTGCTGGCATCGTTTCCAGTGGTCAGCATCGATGAGGCTGATTCCCTGGATATAATCGAGGTGATGTGGATGGATATCAGGATGGTTCCAGGTAATCTCGGAGAGCGATGCACGAAATTGTTCCTGTTTTTCCCCGACCATTTCTTCAATTTTACCAGAGATCGAATCCGGGCTACTGAGTCGTATCTGATCGAGTTTCCTGTTGACCTGCTGGTAGCGCAGACAGGGAAGAAGGTGGTCAGCACTGACCTCGGAGGAGAAATAGGCTGACGGTGCCGGTGTCTGGGATGCGGGGATGGAGACGAGATGGCCGGTACAACGCAGTCCCCACAAAACCCGCACTACCCTGGCAAGCGCAGCTGGATCATGCTGGATCACCTTGCGTCGTTTGAGCAGATCTCCGGAATAGATGCAGGTTTGAACAGGTTCCAGACCCAGCTCCCGAATCCGGTCGCTGTCACTGTAAATCGGTTCCTTGTCTTCAATGGCATAGTTTTGCAGCACGGTTCCGGAGATGTCGGCAAGATCAAGGGTCAGGACATGGGAGAAGAGGTCATAGATACCACCTGAGATGTTCTGATCGTAGGCAAGGATCAGATCGGAAACATGAAATTTTTTCTCCGGCGCACCCAAGGTGGCATCGGTTTCTCCTTTTTGCACCCAGATATTGGCCACCAGCAGTTTAAGGGCATCGTGATTCTGCCGTATCCGGTCTGCCAGACCGGGGGTCTGCAGGATGGGGATAATGGATGAGTAGAGGCTGCCCGGAGCCATGATAATGATGTCGGCTCTGCTGATCAGTTCCACAACCGGTTCGGGCAGAAAGGGTTCCTCGGTGAACTGTACCAGGGTTCGCTCTACCGGGAAACCCCGTTTCGCATGACTGGACTTATCCTCCCCGGTCACCTGTACCCCGTTTGCATACACCATCTGCAACTGGGCAGTGATGGTGGAACAAGGGAGGACGCTCTGTTTACCTGCGCCAATGATCCGGCAAAGGTCAGCCAGTCCTTCCAAGGTAGCACCCTGCACCCGTTTCTGGTTGGCGGTCAGTTCCTCAGTGGTGAAAAATGATGGAAGCCGGTTGTAAATGGCCGCTGCCACCAGGAGGTTACCGAGGCATTGCGGTCGCTGCAGGACAGGGCTGAGACGTTCATCCGTGAACAGCCGCTCTGTGAGTTTGCTCAGGTATTGTGCCACCTCATCGGGCAGCAGTTTTGTCCGCACGCCTGATTCTTTCCATAGCTGTTCCGCAGAGCTGGGCCGGGTGCTGAAGCGGTAGTTAAACAGGGTATGCAGTTCCCCCGCTGTCAGCAGCACTTCCTGGTCATTGAGTTGATAGCTCTTTTTAAGCAGGGAATCGCGGATGGAAGAGAGCAGGACATGGCGGAGATCTCCCAGGGCAACCAGGGGAAGATCTTTGAGCAGTTCACCGGTGGAACCGCCATCATCGGTGACGCAGACAATGGAGTGGAGGTTGGCAAAAACCTCCTTGAGTCCGGTAAAGGGGGTTTCCGGCCATTCCGGTCGTCTGGAGTCGCCACCTATGCTGTTGGATAGACCTGTTCCGCCACCAAAGACAACAACATTTAGCTCATCAGTGTCAATGGAGCTGAAGCTGTCTTTCAGTTGCTGCCAGTCACAGCTGCTGCCTGGAACAGAATAGAGGGATGCCTCGCCCAGAGCCAGGGAGATGATCCGTTCATTGAGACTGCCCTTGCCAAGAAAATCCAGGGGTGAGAACTCTTTTTTGCTCAGTCCCTGCAACAGGAGCTGCAGGGATTCTTTTTTAGACATTATAAATTACAGTCCTGTTGCTTCCATCTGTGCGGATACGGCTTCCACTGACTGTTCAAGGGCTGTTTTCTCCTCTTCGGTGAGGCTAAACTCCAGAATACGCTCAACCCCCTTGTCACCCAGCACCACTGGCACTCCGAGAAAATAACCGGAAATGCCAAACTCTCCATCAAGACAGGTGGCGCAGGGCATGACCCGTTTGGAGTCGGTCAGCACTGCCTCTGCCATCTCCACCGCTGCCAGTCCAGGGGTATAAAAGGCACTGCCGGTTTTGAGATGGTTGACGATCTCAATACCGCCCATCTGGGTGCGTTTGACGACCTCGGCGATCTTTTCTTCTGAAAGCAGCTCGGTGATCGGTACTCCGCTCACATTGGCGAGGCGAACCATGGGCAGCATCTTATCCCCATGGATACCCATGACCAGGGCATTGACATCAGCGGGAGCTACACCGATTGCCTCGGCGAGAAAGGTACGGTAACGAGCCGAATCAAGTACCCCTGCCATGCCGATGATGCGCTCCTTGGGCAGGCCCGAGACCTTAAAAGCGGTGTGAACCATGGCATCAATGGGGTTGGTGACCACGATCATGAAACAGTCAGGGGAGTGTTTGACTGCCTCCTCGGCGCAGGATTTGACAATGGCGACATTCTTGGCCAGCAGGTCATCCCTGGACATACCCGGTTTTCGGGCCAGGCCGGCGGAGATAATAACCACATCCGAGTTGGCCGAGTCTGCGTAGTCATTGGAGCCGATGATGGAACCGGGATAGGAATCCAGGGGGCCAGACTGCCAGAGATCCAGTGCCTTGCCCTGGGGAACTCCCTCCATGACATCCAAAAGGACAATATTGCCCAGTTTACGAACCAAAGCCCAGTGGGCAGCGGTGGCACCAACATTACCTGCCCCAATAATAGTGATTTTTTTCTTCATTCGTTTCCTCTATAATGATTGTTAAACTGATTTTTTGTTTTCTGTCATCCAGCTTCTGGCTACCAACTTTAGCCGAGACATTTCCGCACCACTCTCGTTCCTACGCTCGCTTACCTGGAGCATGGGAACCAGGGAGTGAGAAATGTTATTTGTTTGAAGTTGCGACTTGTCTCGCCTTAAGTTGGTAGTCTTAAGTTGGTAGCCTGTTTTCTGATAATCATGGCCTCAACCCGTTCCGCATCCTGGCGGGTATCCACCTCAATGGAGTCATGCTCGGTCAGCACCACCCGGATACGATAGCCATACTCCAGGGCGCGCAGTTGTTCAAGTTTTTCAAACCGTTCCCACTCTCCTTCGGGCAGAGCCACAAAGGTGAGCAGAAAACCCTTGCGATAGGCATAAAACCCCAGATGCTTGTAATACGTCGGCTGGATAGACTCTTCCGGGTTGCGCTGGAACGGGATCGGGGAACGGGAAAAATAGAGGGCATTGCCGTTACAGTCAAATACTGTCTTGACATGGTTGGGGTCGTTGATCTCCTCTTTCCGGATGATCTTGTATATTAGAGTGGACATTGGCAGGGCGGGATCGCTCAGGAGTGGATTCGCAACCTGTTGGATTACCTCGGGAGGAAACAAAGGCTGATCACCCTGGATGTTGACCACCACATCATGTTCGGCAATGTCCAGGAGTTCGGCTGCCTCAGCCAGCCGGTCGGTTCCTGAGGCGTGGTCAGAGCGGGTAATAACAACCTCTCCCCCAAAGGAGGTGACTGTCTCGGCTATCCGTTCATCATCGGTGGCTACCACCACCGAGGAGAGCAGTTCTGCCTGCCTGGCTCGTTCAACAACGTGCTGGATCATGGGCTTGCCCGCAATCATGGTCAGGGGTTTTCCTTCAAAGCGGTTGGAGTGATACCGGGCCGGAATCACCGCCACTACTTTGGATTTTGGTTCGTTCATTACTCTTGTCCGTCAAACAATTCGTGTTTTCAGATAGTATCCTGCCTCATCCTCATTAATACAGACCTCGTAAAAACAAACAAGAGAAATTTGAAAATTTATGTTTTTCAGTATATTCGCTTATAATTGGACAATGGTCGCTTTGAGTAGTGAGATGTGAGAAATGAGGAGCCGCACGACGTTTTCTCAATACTCATAACTCAGAACTCATAACTTAAAACCACTCATTGCTTCTGAAAAGTGTCCAATAATCAGCACGAATTCAAAGTATGTTTACGATGTCTGTAATAGTCTCTCATGAATAGTTCCTCTTGTATAGTATGACCCTGTCATGATACAATGCCTAACATGAAATTTCAATGTGCAAACTATCTCAATCTGTTGTTACACAATTTTTCAGGCAGAGGCTAGCACCAATGAATCTGTCGGATATAGGAGTGAGGGCGGAAACTGAGCAGCAGCAGGGAGCTGCCAGACAACTGGCAGCTGAACTTGGCCTGGCAATGGCTCGACCGGACAAGAGGTTCCAGCTGCTCCTCACCTGTTCGGCAAAGGGGCTGGCTGTGTGCAAGCCGGATGATCCCAATATGGGCGGATTGGTTCGGGTTGATTTCAGCAGCAATACATCCTCCCATCGGCTCAAGCAGCAAAAACAGGAGATGATTGTGCGGGCAGTGGCGGGCAAGGGCAGAACCCGACCTAAAGTACTCGACGCAACCGGCGGTCTGGGGCGGGATGCCTTTATCCTGGCTGCCGCTGGCTGCCGGGTGACCATCGTGGAACGTCTGCCGATTGTTGCGGCCCTGTTGGGAGACGGCCTGCAGCGGGCATTACATCATCCTGTCACGGAATCGATTGCCGAAAGAATCGACTTGATAGAGGGGGATAGTGTTTGTATTCTCAGGGAAATGCAGGAGCGGGGCAGGGAGATTGAGGTCGTCTATCTTGATCCCATGTTCCCGCTGTCACGGAAATCAGCCCGGGTAAAAAAAGAGCTGCAAGTCTTGCAGATGCTGACCACAGAGGACAACCCCGATGATGGCGGACAACTCCTGCAATCAGCCCTTGCTGCAGCCTCAAAGAGAGTGGTGCTGAAACGGCCTAGCAAGGCTCCATATCTTGCGGATCATACACCGGATTTTTCCTTGACCGGTAAGACGATTCGTTTTGATGTCTATCTTGTGCAGAAATGATACTGTATGAACTTACAATCCTGCTAAAATCGCAACAATTCGTGCCGCTGCTGTACCGTCACCGTAGGGATTAGGCTGGTCAGCCATTTTCCGGTATTGTGTCTGATCCGCAAGCAGCCGGTTCGTCTCCCTGACAATTTTTTCTGTATCCGTTCCCACCAGCAGCACCGTTCCTGCCTCAACCGCCTCTGGCCGCTCTGTGGTCTCCCTCGTTACCAGCACAGGTTTGCCGAATGAGGGAGCCTCCTCCTGCACCCCGCCCGAGTCAGTGAGGATAAGGAGTGCGCCACCCATCGCCCTGACAAAAGGGGCATAATCCAGCGGAGCAATGAGGTGTACATTCTCATGTCCGCCTAATACGGAAAAAACCGGCTTCTGTACATTGGGGTTGAGATGAACCGGATAGATAAAATTCAGGGATGAATGGGCTGCTGCCAGCGTTGCGATGGCCCGACAGATATTGAGAAATCCCTGTCCGAAATTTTCCCGCCTGTGTCCGGTAATAAGGATGTACGGTTTTTGTTGACTGATAATGTCTTCAGCAGAGCCAAAAACGTGCGAACTACCCTTGCCAGTGTCCAGATTGCGAACCATGAACAGGGCATCAATGACCGTGTTGCCAGTCACATGAATGGTCTCAGGGGACACCCCTTCGGCCAGCAGGTTGCGCCGGGCCTGCTCAGTGGGTGCAAAGTGAATGGTAGCAAGCCGTGAGGTCATGACCCGATTGCCCTCTTCCGGGAAGGGGGCAGAGATGTCACCGGTGCGTAGTCCAGCCTCAATATGACCCACAGGAATATGCAGATAAAAGGCGGCCAGACTAGCAGCGAAACAGGTGGTGGTATCGCCCTGCACCAGAACCATGTCCGGTTTTTCCGTCTCCATAACCTTTCGCAGGCCAAGGAGAACCCGGCTGGTGACATCAAAGAGATCCTGACCCGGCTGCATGATATCCAGGTCATGATCCACCTTGATGGAAAAGAGTTCCAGCACCTGATCCAGCATCTGCCGGTGCTGCCCGGTAACGCAGACTCGGGATTCAAAGGTGGGTTCTGCTTCCAGAGCCCGCACCAGGGGAGCCATCTTGATAGCCTCGGGACGGGTGCCGAATATTGATAAAATACGCATAGTTAAATTAGTTATATATTTTCTTGTGATACAACTCAATATTGAATGGACAAGATAATGTGCCAAAATAAAACCGTAAAATTAAGACCTAAAACAGAGTAACACTTTCCCCTGGCATTTTAAAGGAATAAAGAGAGATATCGGTTCAATCTTAACGGTATTAAGTGTACCCTCACAGCACTTGAAACGGTACATGGAGAATGCGTCTGAGGTATTTTCTTTATAATTTATGGCTACATCCGGTTGCCCCACTGGTTCCTACGCTCCAGGTAAGCGAGCTTGCGAGACTCCGTCTGTGGGAACCTGAAGTGCCGCTCCAGCGGCTGTCATAAGTACTAATGCACAATTAATCTAACATTTTCCCACTGGTTCCCATGCTCCTGCGTGGGAACCGTGATATGCCGCTCCAGCGGCTGTAACATGACAGACGGAGTCTCGCAGGCTCGCTTACCTGGAGCGT